>JBBUDR010000059.1:0-1881 GCA_038057195.1 Patescibacteria group bacterium | reverse complement strand
TGCCGATTTTGTCTTGCGCAACTTCCTGAAAGAGACTCTTTGGGTCGCGAAAGAGCTTTTTCTCAATAACATCGGGAAGGCGCGTGAGAATACGCTCGACGATAAACGCCCGCGAGATGTCATACCCCTGGTCGAGATAGATCGCGCCGATCAAGGCCTCCATCGCGTTTGCGAGGAGATATTGCCTGGCGCGGCCGTTATCCTTTGCTTCCCCACGGGAGAGCATGAGATGGGGATTGATCTCCAAGTCAGTTCCAATCTCGGCGAGCATTTTCGCGTTCACCAGCGCGGCGCGATAGCTCGTCAGCTCGCCCTCCGGCTTTTCCGGATACTTCGCGTAGAGATACTCCGTCACGGCAAGCTCAAGAACCGCATCCCCGAGAAACTCGAGACGCTCGTTGTGAGACAGGCGAAATCTCGGATTTTCGTTCAGATACGAGCGGTGCACGAACGCCTGCAACAGCAAATCGGGATTCTTGAAATGAACCTCTATTTTTTCTTGAAATGCTTGGATATCCGTCAAAGAGACAGAAGGCCAGAGTCCGAAACCCAGAATCTATTCGAAAGATTATGCGCTTTGAACTTTGGACTTGCGATTACTGATAATGCTTACTTTTTTGATTGTACCTGTAGTGCTTCCGATTCTTCTCCTGTTTTTTCTGCAGTCGCTTTTTCCGCGCGCGTCGGATACTCCTTGCCCGGCTCCCCAATTTCCCGATAGACGGTCCCCAAGACGCCGTTGATGAACTTCCCCGAGGTCTCTCCGCCGAAACTTTTTCCGAGCTCGATCGCCTCATTGATCGCCACTTTCGGAGGCACCTCTTCATGATTCCCAAAAAGAAGCTCGAAAAGGCCTAGGCGAAGGACATTCCGGTCTACCGCGGCGATCTGATGTATGGGCCACTCGGGCGCAGAGAGCCCCATAATCTTGTCGATTTCCGGAAGCTTTTCCTTTACGCCCCTGACGAGCCGCCAGATAAAATCCGTATCCTCCAGACCTGGTCCGAACTCTATGATGTTTTTCTTCACGATTCCCTCGAGCTCTGCGTCGGCGAAGTTATGAAAATCCCACTCGTAGAGCGATTGCATCGCGATTGAACGTGAAAGGTGCCGACTTGCCAATACATTAGCTTTGAGCTGTTAGCGTGTAGCTGTTAGGATAATAATTTCTTCCTATCGGCTATAAACTATGAGCTATAAGCTTGCTTATGCGTGAGCGTGAGTATGTTCTTTTTTTGATTCTTCAGTATTGGTATGCTGGTGTTTCTTTTCCTTCTTTGCCGTTTTCTTTAAGACATCGATAACCTGTCTGCCATTGTAATATCCGCACTGCTTGCATACGATATGCGAAATCCCTTCGGCTTTGCAGTGAGAGCACACAGAAAATGCCTTCTTCTTCAAGGCATGGTGCGAGCGGACCCGATTCCGCTTTCCTTTGCTGTGCTTCATTCGAACTACCATAGGGAAGAGAATACCAAAAAAACAAAAGAAAAGCAAGAGCTTTCCACGTTAGAACAAGGATTTCACGCCTCAAGGAACGAGAGGAAACTCTTTCGGTGAATCCCAATAGGACCGAATTTCCGGAGGGCTTTCATATGCTCTTTTGTTCCATATCCTTTGTGGCGACGGAATCCGTACCGCGGGAATTTCGTATCTACGCGCACCATAAGTCGATCCCGCAATACCTTCGCGATGATGGACGCCGCGGCAATCACCGGAATTCGCTCATCCCCGCGAATGAATGCCTGATGAGGCGCATCGTTTGGAAGAGATAATCCCCCGTCAAGAGCGGAGAAGCATCGGTATCCTCCGAGCCGTCCGTGAACACGCCGTGCCGCAAGGTTCGTCGCGCGCCGAATATTAATCTGATCGATGACGCGC
>JBBUDR010000058.1:0-11189 GCA_038057195.1 Patescibacteria group bacterium | reverse complement strand
CCTTTTCTTTCTGAAAGAGTCCCTACCGTCAAAATATATCTTTCAGGCACGATACGGACCTCCGTATCAGTTTCTATATTTTTTTCACATTCTACCCCGGGAATGATGATGTCGATATGAAGAGAAGGAAATACTTTTAAGACCTCGTCTTTAGTAAATCGGCTGATGGCGCTGAGAACATCGGCTTTCCCATATGCCCATTTCATCAGTCTGATCTTTCCGGCATGATACAGCGGTTCGACAGAATAGGTCCCCATCATTGAAATAAAAAGTTTTTTCTTTGTCATGCTCTTTACAAGGGCGCCGTAGAGCCCATATGGATACCCGTCAAGACAGTGGATAATCTGATATCCGCGCGCATACCAAAGAATAATAAGAGGATTGATAAAAAGCCCCAGTTTTCTGTTCCGCACTAAGACCGCTTTCTCATCTTTAAAAATATGTTCGCCTCGAAGAACAAGAACTCTAATGTTGACATCGCGCGGGTAGCGATTTTTCAAATTTGAGACAAGCTTTTGACAGAACCTTCCATACCCACGGGTTTGATCGGTGGTTTCGGTAATGACCAGAATATTCATAGAGAAGTGATACGAATGATATGGCAGTTCCGCAATCAATACGCTCGCAAAAATTTTTCAATTGTGTCCCGCACATGTTTAATCATGTGGTCGTCCATGACATGATGCGCGCCGATAACAAGTGAGTCCTTCATAATCTTGTCGGCATGTACCAATTTCCCTACAACCCGACATGGCACATCCTTATATCCCGGATGGCGCAAAAGATTCCCCGCAAATAAAAGTCGGGTCTGAATATTGCGATCCTCAAGAAATTTCACGAGCTCGAAGCGCGTAAACGGAGCATTATCCTTGATGGTAAGCGGGAAAGCGAGCCATGTTACCTCCGCTTTTGGATGCTCTTTTGGAAGAATGAAATATTTTTCGTGCTTCTTGAAAACATTGAATAGCGCGTCAAAGACCTTTCGGCGAGCCTTGATGATCACGTTAAGTTTTTTCAGTTGGACAAGGCCGAATGCGAACATCATCTCGACGGGCTTTAGATTGTGGCCCACGTGAGTATAGGTAAACTTCTTGTCGTAATGAACGCCAGTAAGATCCTCCGTAAACCTGTCTCCAAGATCCTCGCTGTCGTTTAACGCAGCCCTTCCCCATTCGCGGTACGCGTACGCGTGCTTCGCGAGCTCCGGGTCGTTTACGCAGACGATTCCCCCGCCGCCTCCGGCAGTAATATGATGCGATGCGTAAAAACTAGAAGTAGTAATATCGCTATATACTCCGGTCGGCTTCTTATTGAATTTCCCGCCGATCGTATCACAACTGTCCTCTATAAGATACAGCTTATGTTTCTTGCAAAACTGCGAGAGGCGCTCCATATCATTGAGATTCCCGAGAGTATGGGGAACAATAATCGCTTTCGTTTTTGGAGAAAGCATCTTTTCAAGATTCGAGAGATCCAAATTATATGTTCCAAGTTCCGAGTCGCCGACGACCGGAATGAGTCCGTTCAGAAGAATCGTGCTGAATGTCGTCGGGAATGTGCACGCGGGCGTGATGACCTCGCTTCCCGGCTTCAAGTGAAGTATCTTCAGCGCGAGATAGTTCGCCGAAGAGCCCGAATTGACGACAACTCCGTACTGCTTCCCGAAAATCTTCGCGACCTTCTCTTCAAACTCCGCGACATACTTTCCCATCCCAAGCCAGCCCTCTCTCAAGCATTTTACGACCGCGTTAATTTCCTCTTCACCGTATTGCGCCTGAGCATAGTAAATCTTGTCTTTTCCGGGAACAAACTGTTTGGACGCATTATGCACGCCGTAAAAGCTCTTCTTTTTTCCCTTTAATAATATTCTTTTCCCCATATTATTTGAACGCCTGAATTATTTTAACAACATAATTGAACTCTGCGTCGCTCATGCCGGCAAAGAGCGGAAGAGAAACTATCTCCTTTCCGACTTTTTCAGAAATCGGAGTCGATAAAGATCTAATCTTCATTTTTTTGAAATAGGTGTGATGATACACCGGCGGAAAATGAACGCTCGTGGTAATGCCATTTTTTGCCATGTAGTCAACAAATTGATTTCTTAAGCCTTTTTTAATCCGCACGATATAGAGCCACCATCCGCTTTTTGTGTATGACTGATCCTCTGCAATTTTGAGCCACGGCAATCCTTTGAGATTGTTTGAATATTTCGCCCGAAGTATGTCCTTTTTTTTTAAAATGCGCGGAAGTTTCGCGAATTGAGCCAGGCCGATTGCCGCCATAATATCGTTCATATTGTATTTCCACCCAAGCTCCGTGACATCATAGCTCCATGAATATTTCCGATTTCCCGCAAAGCGCTTCCACGTATCGTTTGACGAACCGTACCAGCGGAGCGTCTTAATCTTCTCATCAAGCTTTGCATCATTCGTCGTCAATACTCCTCCATCTCCTGTTGTAATATTCTTCTTTGCTTCCAAGCTGAAGCATCCAATGTTGCCGATGCTCCCGACCATTCTGCCTTTGTAGCGGGCCCCGAGAGCATTCGCGGCATCTTCAACGACGAAGATTGTATGCTTCTTCGCAATCTTCATGATCGCATCCATATCACAACTGTGTCCGCCGAGATGAACAGGGATGACTGCTTTTGTCCTTTTTGTTATTTTTCGCTCGAAATCTTTCGGGTCAAGGCAGAGCGAGTCTTCTTCCACATCGGCAAAAACAACTTTTGCTCCATTATAGAGCGCGGCATACGGAGTCGAGACGACAGTGATCGCCGGAACGATAACTTCATCCCCCGGACCCACTCCTAATGCCTGTAGGGCAATATGAAGAGCGGCCGTCCCCGAGGTGACGCCCTTTGCATGCTTTGTTCCGATGTAGCGAGAAAACTGCTTTTCGAATTCTTGAGTTTTAGGACCGATTCCGACCCACGCGCTCTTGAACACTTCTGACAGATTTTTCAGCTCTTCTTTTCCGAGTTGAGGCCTAAAAAGCGGGATTTTCATACTCAATATATATACTATAACTTCCCCGTTCCTGCAAAAGTAACCATTTTTAGGAGGTATTTCTCTTATCTGGCCCCTGACCGAATGGCATACACGGCTATGTCATCTTCTTCAAAAATCCTGTTTCCCGACAATTCTTTACTGATATCCCATCCCGGATCCATTTTTTTATCCCATACGACATAATCAGTACGGTAAGTCGCCAGTTCTTTCTTAAAATCATTCTGTTTGATACCGTTCGCAAATTCCATAAATGACAATACGGCCGACTGCGGGACTTCTTCATAGAACGCCGAGGGAAGCCCGATGAGTTTCCGAAGCCTGTTCTTGCTTTGGTTATGCGCGTACTCGTCTATGAAATGAAGCCCCCAGATATCCCGCCGATGGTCCTGGCGCATGACAAACTCTTTCGTTATCGGATCGAAGAAATGCGCGATGGCAAAGCGTGCCCGAATCTCATTGTCAGACATTAAAAAAAGATTCGCGTAATGATTATAGAAAACATTTTTATCGGTATAGACGGGAATGAGTTCGCTAATGTCATTATTGGCGTACACGACTGAATCTTTCGGAGCATTGGCGTTCAGCCAGTCGAACATAGGCGCGTATCGTTGGCGGGAGATATCCGTATCGGTGAATGCGATCTGCGATTTCATGACGGCGGAGATGTTCCCTATGGAAACAGCGGCTACAGCCAGAGTAAGGCCTGCAAGAATTTTTTTTCGATTGCCGGATTGTTCCATCCAAGAATTCAGCAAGAAAATGCCGAGAAAGAAGAAAGAAAAAACCGATATGAGCCAGTAATGGCTTGAAAACTCAAGATTCTTTCCGGTGATAAGATGCTGATTGACTGCGATAATGGCGGAAGAAGCCGCTCCGATAAGAATGAGGTGAGGGTCATTAAAAGAAATAAGATTTTTTCGTATTGCGTAATATGAGCTTGTTAAAAGAACCAAAGAGATGAAAACGGACGCAAGCCCCGAAGGGAAGTGAGAATATATGAGTCCGTGACGGAGAAGTGTTTCCAGATAATGCGGAGATACCGTCGCTTGAAACTGAAGCCACCCATACGGCAACGCGATAAAAAGCCCGATGCCGAATATCTTCAAAAAAGAAATCGAAAAATTTCTACTACGGAAAAAGAATGCGAGCACGAGAAGAATGAGGAGAATCACCGAATAGGACCAATAGTATGGATAAAAATAAAACTGCAGGCCTAAAAAAAGCCCCGCTCCGTAGAGAGAGAGTTTTTCCGATGATTGGATATATTGAACGAGAAAAAAGAAGAATACAAGCCAGGTAATGAAGTTAAGCTGCGGGCTCGGCGTCCTGCCGAATTCAAGAAAAAATACCCCGGAGCAGAGAGTGATGGCTGAAAGAGCGCTGATGAGCCTGCTTCGTGTCAGAAGATAAGAGATTCCGTATGTAAGAAGGAAGATAATGGGAGGAAATAGAAAATCATACAGCATATACCCGTGGACAACATTAATGTGAAAAAAAGCGAGAGGCTTTGCGAGAAGATAATCAGGAAGCCAGAGAGGAAGCGGTGTATCGTTTTTGTGCTCGAAGAGATAGGCGTTGCCGATACTGCCGTATCCGTCCGCAACATCCCGCGCACGGGCAAGGTAATAATTTTGATCATCGTTCATCTCGCGATACACTCCTTGAAAACTGTCGCCCATGCGGTGCGCTGAAATGAGTTGGGGAGAAAACACAAGAACGCCAAAGAGGATGGCAAAAAGAAAAGCAGGCATGTGGCTGCGAATAAAATGAATCATGGATTATTCTGCTTGTTCCTTCCTTGCGATGAGCCCTGATGGGGATGTTGACTGCCGATGATCGTTGAGAATCTCCTTTACGATGAACCTCGAGCGCTGTTTCGTCTCGTCAAAGATGATTCCAATATATTCACCGATAACACTAATAGAAAGAAGTTGAACGCTTCCAAAAAAGAATAGGAATACGAGAACCGTCTGAAAGCTTAAAAACGCGCCGTCTCCCGTAATGAGCCGGATCGCGTATACTATCATCAATAAGGAAGAGAGGAGAAAAGAAAATAATGAAATATAGAAAAAAACCTCCAGTGGAGCATACGAAAACGAAAAGATCGTCTTCCGTGCCCATCTCATATATGATTTCAGATTATATGTCGACGTTCCCGAGTAGCGTTCCGGACGGACATACTCAATTCCCGTATGCCTGAATCCGACAAGCGCGCGAAGCCCGCGAATAATCCTGTGCCGTTCCGGCATTGCGTTGATTGCGTCGACTACTTTTCTATCCATAAGGGAGAAGTCACCCGCATCCAATGGAATCTTCGCGTACGAAAGATATCTAAACACTCGATAGAAGAATTTTGGAAGAACATTGACGGAAAAACTGCCTTCCCGCTTTGTTCGCACTCCATATACGATTTCATATCCGCTCTGCCATTGTTCAAGAAGCTTCGGGATAAGCTCCGGCGGGTCCTGAAGGTCGCCATCGAGAAGTATGACGGCATCCCCCAAAGACTGCATCATTCCACTTGAATACGCATTTGACGTCCCAGAGTTAATGGAGTGGGTGATGACGGTGACATGCGAATCTCGTTTGGCGATGCCCTTCAATACGCCGTAGGCGTCATCGGGGCTCGCATCGTTCACATAGATGATCTCATAGTCGTCGGTTGCTTCTTGCAGAACGCGGGAAAGCCGGTCATAGAGAGCCTGAACGTTTCCTTCATCATTATAGCAGACAACAACGGCTGATAATTTTTTATGTATTTTTTTCATGAGGAAGTATGGGCTTTACCCATTCACAGTAGCAAAAAAACGCTTAAAAGAGCAAACAACATACAATGCTATGTAACCGCTTTGAAAGTGATTTTTTTCATCCTCTTCCGCATCCACGGAATGACAACTGAAAGCCACGACTCGTAGCGATGGTATGGCGCATAGAAGCGGAACGCGTCAGCGCCGCGATATGAGGCAATAGAAAACCCATAAGAGGAGAGGAGTTCCGCCATCTCGTTAAAATTAAAAAATCTGTCTTCAACCGGCTGAATATTCTTCCGATTTTTTATATAGCGCTTGAAGAGTATCCAGTCTCTATTCGGAACGGTCACAATGAACGATCCGCCCTTGCGCAGCACTCGGTGAACTTCGGAAAGCGCTTTGTCAACATCAATAAGATACTGGAACACGTCGACCATAACCACGATATCGAATGATGCGTTTGAAAACGGCATGTCTTCGGCATCACCCTTCACGATATGCGCGGATGGAACATTTTTCCTTGCCATTTCTATCAGGCGGTCGGACAGATCGAGGCCGGTGAGACTCCGTATATTCCTTCCTCTTTCGCGGATATACTTGAGAACGACTCCCTGCCCGACGCCGACCTCAAGAATATCACCCGAGAAATTCTTTTCAATCCCGAGGACCTCGCGATAAAAATCATCAGAGACGAATACTTTTTCCGCAATCGCGTCATACCCCCTCGCGATATCTTCTTTTGTAACGATGGAGCGGTCAATCGGCATTGGCACGATTCAAAGTTTTTTTAATAAGATTCTCAAAATTTTTCATATATTCCGAAAGAGAGTAGTTCCGTATCGTTTCTCCTGCGGCTTTTCCGAATCGTGCTCGGATATTCTCATTCTTCAAGAGCAGGAGGATTTTTTCGGCAAGAGCAGAGGAATCGGCAGGTTTAACCAAAAATCCATTTTTATCGTTATGAATAAAAACGGGCATCTCTCCGACTTCGGTCGCAATAATCGCTTTTTCTCCGCGCATCGCTTCCATCAGGGCAATTCCAATGTCGACATTCGTCGCCGGCTCGGCGTAGATATCGGCGAGCGGAAGCATGTCTTGGATATCCATCCTGCCTGGCAAAAGGACATTTCGCTCAATCCCCAGTTTTTTTACCTGCTCCTTTAGATTTGATTCGAGAGGACCCCAGCCGACGAGAATGAAATATGCAGACGGCATTTCTTGAAGGACTTTTTCCGCGGCATCAATAAGATACAAGTGCCCCTTTTCAGGAACGAGGCGGCTGACAGTTAAAATAATCTTTGAAGATTCTGGAATTCCGAGCTCTTTCCGAAGCATAGCTGGATCTTGTGGGGCTTTCGCGTCCAAGAGGGGCGGAATATACATTGTCAGGAATTTTTCAATGGGGATGCCCTCCTGTTTAGAGGTGAAGATTCGCACCGTTTCGGCATCGGTGATAATCGTATGGGTCCATTTTGAAAGCTGCCTATATATCCAGATTTGCCACGCATGCTTATCCGGATAGAGGTTATGTTCGTACGCAATGATAGCGGGGATTCCAGCTATGATGCTCGCGATCCGAACGATAAGATTCGCCGAAAAAAGGCTTGTCACCGCAACATCGAACTTCTCCTTTCGAAGATATCGTACGAGGCGAACCCACGCGGGAAGATCGAAGAGTGAGTAAAAATTCTCTTTCTGCCAATGACCGGCCGGAAGCTTGATTTTATCACGCAGACTTTCCTTGGTTTCCGGAAAAAGGGTTAAGAGATGCGGATCAAAAACGCTCCGGTCAATAGCCGGCAACTGGTGCACGAGAAGTTTTTCGGCTCCTCCGACAGACAGGCGTCCGATCGTAAAAAGAATTTTTATCATATGATGCCCGCGCCGACTGTGGCATTCGTTGCCTTATCGATAATAATGAAGCTTCCCGCGCTTCTGTTGCTTGAAAATTCGCGAATAACGAGCGACTCGTGGGTTTTTATGGAGACGCTTCCGATCTCATTCAGATGAAGCTCGTCAGCTTGCTCATGCTCCGATGAATCGAGATTGAGGCGATACTGAATTTCTCCCATTGTCGCTTGCACTGTTTTTGTCTCGTGTTTCAGGATATAGCGCGCGCCTTTTTGCAATGGCTCATCTCCCATCCAGCATACTCTTGCATTAAATGAATGAGAAATGACCGAGGTATCATGAGGAGATACAATGACATCCCCCCTGCCGACATCAAGCTCTTTTTCAAGAGTAAGCGTGATTGACTCGCCTTGTTTCCCGAATCTGCTCCGTTGAAGGCCGGAAAAAATTTCCCGTATCCGAGCTTTCTTTTTCGAAGGAAGAACCATCACCTCGTCTCCTTCCTGTATAACACCCTCCTCAAGGCGCCCGGCATATCCGCGAAACTTCGAGTCGGGCCGGAGAACAAGCTGAACGGGGAACCGAAAAGAAGATTGTCCTTTTTTTAAAACTGGAAGCTGTTCGAGGTATTCGAGAACGGAGGGCCCGCGATGCCATAGCATGCGGTCTCCCCGCTTCACGACCATATCGCCCCGAAGCGCCGAGATGGGAATGCATTGTATGTCCCCGATTGAAAGGGATTGTGAGAACTTTTCAATGGATTCTTGGATGCGCTTGAACGCGCCTTCTTCATACGCAACTGCATCCATCTTGTTTATCAAGACGATAATGTGTGGAATTTGAAGGAGTGAAGAGAGATAGAGGTGGCGTTTTGACTGGATGGTCATTCCCTTGGTCGCATCAACGAGGATGAGGATCGCATCGGCTGTTGACGCGCCGGTAACCATATTTCTCGTATATTGCTCGTGCCCGGGAACATCGGCGATGATGAATCGGCGCTTTTCCGTCGAGAAGTAGCGGTACGCGACATCGATTGTGATCCCCTGCTCCCGTTCCGATGAAAGGCCGTCGGTGAGCAAAGAAAGATCGATATCCGCACGACCGCGCTTCTCGCTTAATTTCCGCATTGATTCCAACTGGTCCTGATAAATCCCTCCCGATTCAAATAGAAGCCGGCCTATGAGGGTCGATTTTCCATCATCGACGCTTCCCGCGGTGGCAAAGCGCAAAAGATCGCTGTTATTGTTCAGATGACGGATCATAATTAGAAATATCCTTCTTTCTTTTTTTCTTCCATTGAATTTTCCGACCCCTGATCGATGAGGCGCGATTCCCGCTCTGAGTTTTTTGCCTGGAGCACCTCCTGGATGATATCATCGAGTGTTTCGGCGCTTGACGGAGTCGCTCCGGTTGACGGAGCGCACCCGAGAGTCCGATATCTGGATCGCATCCTGATGATTTCTTCCCCCGCTTTTGGTTTTGTGAATTCATCCACCCGTATCAGCGCGCCCTCTCTTCGCACGAGATCCCTCTCTTTTGAGAAATAGAGTGGAACGATTTCGATCTTCTCTTTTTGTATGTACGACCAGATGTCGGCTTCCGTCCAGTTTGAGAGCGGAAAGACCCTGACCGATTCTCCTTGATGGACCCGGGCATTATAGAGGTCCCAAATTTCGGGACGCTGGTTCTTCGGGTCCCAGACCCCGAACTCGTTGCGAAAGGAGCAGATGCGCTCCTTCGCGCGCGACTTTTCTTCTTCGCGGCGCGCTCCCCCAAAGACGACATCGTATTTGTATTTTTTTATCGCTTCGACCAGCGGCTTTGTTTTTTTATAATAGATGTAGACATCCGTATGCGCTTTTGATGGATCAAGCGCCTGCGCCGCCGGTTCTTCGTTTTTTTCGACGATAAGCCTTGCTCCTATTTTTTTCACATAATAATCGCGAAACTCGATCATCTCCCTGAACTTATATCCCGTATCCACATGCAGAAGGGGAAATGGAATCTTCCCGGGATAAAATGCTTTTTCGGCCAAACGCAAAAGAACCGAGGAGTCCTTCCCGATTGAATAGAGCATGACCGGATTTTTCGCTTCGGCGAACGCTTCGCGAATGATATGAATGCTTTCCGATTCGAGCTTTTCGAGATAATTGAGCGGACGCTGTAGATGTTCTGCCGTCAAACTTCGCATAAACATATAGGCTGTTTTGTGGGTTTTACTTAAGGGCTATCGCATCATAACCTGAAAACGCCGGCCCGACAACGGAAAATGCTTGATAAAGAGCGTTTTCTGTCGTAGGGTAAAACTATAGAATTATAACAATATCATTAATCAAAGAGTCTCATATGATGAAAACCCCCTATCGGATATTCGCCCGCCTGTCTCGCTTTATTCCGCATGAAACGGAAGAAGCGATAAAGGAATATTTTTTCAAGAAATCAATTCTCCCGTCCGACGTATTTATTGTCGCCCATCCGAAATCCGGCAATACCTGGCTCGCCTTCGCTCTTGCAATTCTCTTGAACAAGGACCATCAAGGAAAGATCCATATGCCCGACCTGAAGAATTATATTCCGACCATCCACGCCAATGACGCGCGCATTGCATACTTCCCCAATCTTGTGCGCCCGCGGACATTTCGCAATGAGTGGCCGCAGTATCCGAATCTTTACCGAAACACTATTTATATAATCAGAGATCCGCGCTCAGTCCTGGTTTCCTACTATCACCACTACCAAGTCATATATCCGGAGAAGAAGGCGACCTTGAAAGAGTTTGTGCAGGAATATCTGAAAAACGGAAATGTGAGGGATTTTGAGCCGGAGCTCGTCGAATGGAATGTGCAGGTCGCCGAGTGGCTCGAGCGAGAAAAACGGCAGTCCGTCCTGATCGTAAAATTCGAAGATATGCGGAAGAACCTTGCTGGCGTCCTCAAGGAAGTCGGACGATTTATGCGAAATATGTTCCCTGACGAAGATATCGAGCTTGCCGTGCGAAGAACCGATTTTACGGCGATGCAGCAAGACGAGGCCAAGCACGGAGCGGAAGCATACCCGAAAGAAACCGCGGACCGCGGACGATTCATCCGGGATGATGATTGGGAGCATTATATGGATCGCGAGACGGCATCTCTCATAGAAGAAAAATATGCCGCTCTCATGAAGAGATTGGGATATCTATAGCTTTATATGTATCTTTTTCAACCTGAACGCTATCTTCTTCAGAAACAGGTCAAAAAAGCGAGCCCACACATCAGGGGTAGAGTGTTAGACGTCGGTTCCGGGACATTCGCGCGCTACAAGCGCTTGTTTCAATTCAGCGAATACGTGACGATGGACATCCAGGAAAGCGAACGTGTTGATGTAGTGGGAAGCGCCGATCAGATTCCTTTTCCCGATAACAGCTTCGACTCGCTCATTTCGACTCAGGTGCTGGGAGATATCATGGACCCCCAAAAGGCGGTATCTGAATTCCACCGAGTTTTGAAAAAAGGCGGAACAGCCGTCATCACAGAGTCCTTTATCAACGAGATGCATGACGAGCCGTACGATTACTGGAGATTCACGAGATACGGAT
>JBBUDR010000057.1:0-13513 GCA_038057195.1 Patescibacteria group bacterium | reverse complement strand
CGTCCATTAAGCGCGGTGCCGGAATGGAGACTGTATATGTATACCGTGCAGTCTCTATTCCGAAGAGTCCTTTATACTTCACTGTTCTTTCATTATACAATCATTTTTCCCGCTTATGAAGCCATGCGTACGCCGAAAGAAACGCTTTAATGGAATCGCCGGCAGAGATATTATTTTGCTTATAGACCTCATCAGTTGCGTCTCCCGCAGCCCAGATACCTTCTTTTGAAGTGGCCCCTGTTCTGTGATCAAGAATAATCTCCCCGATGGGATTTTTCTGGACCAGATTTCCCAAAAATTCCGTATTCGGAATCGCGCCAATCTGGATGAATACCCCGTCCACGGGCAATTCTTTCTCTTCTCCACTTGCGGTGTCTTTATAGTGAATCGCGCTTACAAACTTTTCGCCGATAATCGAAGTCGTCACGGCGTTATAGATAATGGTGAGCTTTTCAAACTTCTTAATCTTTTCCTGCGTCACCTGATCGCCTTTCAATTCATGTGCGCGCACAAGAAGATATATCTTCTTCGCATACGGATTCAAATCAATCACGGCCTCAAGACCGGCGTTTCCTCCGCCGACGACCGCCACATTCTTATCGGGAAACATTGGAGCATCGCAAATCGAGCAGTACATGGCGCCCCTCCCTTCAAACTCTTTTTCTCCCGGAACACCGAGTTTTTTTCTCCGGCTTCCCGAACAGACAATAATCGCTTTCGTCTGATACTCTCCCTTGGTTGATTTCACGAGGAATCCGCCGCTTTGTATTTCTGATACTTCGGTAACGCGCTCCCCTTCGCGGATCTCGATTATTTTTTCATACGCGCGGAGGTGTTCGGAGAGCATCTTCGCAAACCCGTAACCATCAATTGATTTCGTCCCGATCCAGTTCTGCACGTCGGCAGAAACCGAAGACTGCCCGCCGATCATCTCGGCGATAATCATCGATTTTAGTTGTTTTCGCGCAGCGTAGATTCCAGCGGACACTCCGCCCGGCCCTCCACCGATGATAATAACGTCGTACATGATTTTATGAAGCGAAGCGAGGAAAATCACTTCGGAATATAGACTGTATATTTATACCTTGCAGTCTATATTCCGAAGATTCCTTATTATACTGTTGGTTACGAAGCAAAGCGAATGCAATCACTTGATTTCATGAAGCAAAGCGAATGCAATCACTTGATTTCATGAAGCAAGGCGAATGAAATCACTTCATCAGAGAGGCTGAATTATTTATACTATGCAGCCTCTCTGATGAAGATTCCGTGAGTATTCACAGCGTCAATTCCGAAGATTCTTTATCTTATTTTATACTTTGCTACTTTCATTCTGAAGATTCCTTACATTATTTTGAAATCGCCCATGCTTTCAGCTTTTCATAGCTTGTCGAGCCGCACACGAACACTTTCGATTCTGTATTGAAAAAAAACGGCACCCCTCCGCAGAGGCCGGTGTCATACTCGTCCATCTTCTTGGCATTTTCCTCGTTATGCCAAATTTCGTATTTTTGGACCATGAGATTTAATTCTTTCTCGAGTTTCTCCACGAGAGGCGTCATTTGAATACAATGAGGACATTCGGTTCCATAAAATTCAAGCAGCATAATGACCTCCCTTACTTGATTCCAAGAAGCCCGCTCAGGCGTTCGCGGTCGTATCCGACGACGATAGTCCCATCAACATCAATGACGGGCACGCCGAGCTGGCCCGATTTCTCGACCATCTCCTGCCGGGCCTTCACGTCGGTCACGACATTTAATTCTTCGTACGGCACGTTATTCTGCTGAAAAAAGTCCTTTGCCATTTTGCAGTATGTGCAGGTATTTGTCGTATAAATTTTTACTGATGACATATACGTATGAAATTATTTTTTTAGTTCGTCTTCAATCGCCTTTTGAAACTCCGAGTATGGGAGCGCGCCTGTTATGACTTTTCCGTTAATGAAGAACGCCGGCGTTCCCGTCACCCCAAACGCTCGCCCCTGCCTCGTTGCTTCCTCGACGAGCGTTGCGTACTTCGCGGAATCGAGGCACTGCCCGAACGCGCTCGAATCCAAATTGAGATCTCTCGCTATTTTTTTGAGCGTATCTTTTGAAAATGCTCCGACATTTTCTCCGTTCTTTTCTTTCGCATAATAATTATCCCAGATGTGATTATACAGCGCGTCGTGATAGAGAGTAAATTTCCCCTGATCATTCGCGCAATGCGCGGCAACCGCGGCATCAACCGACTCGGGACCTAAAAATGCGAAGTCCTGATACGCAAAGAGAACCTTTCCCGTCTTTACATATGAGTCAATGATTTTTGAGCTCGATTCCTTGAAAAACTTTCCGCAGAACGGGCACTGAAAATCGGCAAATTCAACCATCACGACTTTCGCGTTCGGGTCGCCCACAGTTACCGCGCCCTTCAAAAGTTCAGAATTTGTAGGCGCTTTTGAGGATTCTGCTCCCTGACGTTGATTTCCTGCGTCCGGTACCCCTCCGATGCCTTTGTTTGAAAAATAGACCCCCAGTCCAATGAGAGCTCCAGCGATAACGATTGCAATCGGGACTAAAAGTTTGTTTTTATCGTCGCTCATCCTTTCAGTATATCATAGCTGTCAAGGCCACTACAAGGCGATAGCCCGAATATCGGCAGTCATATCCGAAAGGAGATTCTTTTTTGGGGATATATCGGACTGCTTTTGAATGAGCGAGGTTAACGGCCCGCGATCCTGCCCCATATTTATCATAATCGCCCCTTGAAGTGCGCCATGCTTGATGAAAAATCGCTCGTACTGCTTCTTCTCGATATTTCCGCGCGAGATAGCTTCCGTTTCGGCGTCAATGCTCGTGTCTCCGATGAACGCGATGTTCAGCCCAAGATTTGAAATCGCATAATTGAAGAGAACTTGAAAGCTTTTCTTCTCGCCAGCCATATTCTGGCCGACCTGCATGCCCTGCATCAGCGCGTTCGTCCAGTTTCCAAGGGTCTGCTGCTTCTTGTAAAATCCGTCGTAATAATTCGCGATGTCGCCCGCCGCCCAGATGCTCGGCACATTCGTCTCCAGAAATTCGTTTGTTTTGATTCCTCCAGAATTTTTTTCTATTGATTGCGGGAGGAACCCGAGATTCCGCTCGATGCCGATGCCGATACCGACGGCATCTGCCTGAACTTCTTCTCCCGACTGGAGGAGGATTTTTTTAAGCGTTCCGTTCCCGCGAAACTCTTTCGCATCGGCTCCATAGATTGTTTTAATGCCATGATCACGGAAGTTTTTGTCCATAAGCTCGGTCCCAAGCGCATCGAGCTTTCCCCCGAAGAAAGCTTGTTCCTTGCAGAGAAGCGTCACATCTTTTTTATGAATGACCATCGTCTCAAGAAATTCAAGCGCGATGAATCCCCCGCCGATGACCGCGGTCGTCTTCGCATCCTTCAATACCGAGAGGATCGCGTCCGCATCTTCAATTGTCTGCATATGGAGAACACCTGAAAGATCACTGCCTGGGATATCCCACGCCCGGATTCTCCCTCCCGTCGCGATGAGAAGCTTGCCGTATTGAAATTCTCCCGTTTTTATCTTCACTGATTTTGCTTCGGTATCAATAGACTCCGCTTCTTCATTTGTATGAAGATTGATATTCTGCTTTTCCATATCGCCGAGGGAACGGAGAAAAACGCTCTCTCGCGAAATTTTTCCCTTCAAATAATGCGGAATAAGCACCCGAGAATAGAGCGGGTGTGATTCATTTGTGAGAATGCCGATTGTCCCCTTCGGGTCTGATTTTCGGATTGCCTCGGCAGCGGTCACTCCGGCAACTCCTCCGCCGATGATAAGATAGTCATATTTCATGTAAAAAAAGTATACCACGCATAGAGTAGAGACAAAAAAAGAGGCCCGTAGGACTATGAGAGTCCTACGGGCCTGCAACCGATTCCTTACGCGGGAGCGCGGAACCTTCCGCGCGTGTGTTCGCCGGGAAGTATCCCGCCGATAACGCCTCGCGTGAGGTCCTGCCGTTCCTCGCTTTTCTTTTTACAAAACAACGCGGAGATCCTCTGAAAGAAAAATCGTACTCTGCTCATGTAAAAACCTCTTTCGCGTATTATGTTTCGCTCCCAAGGGGGAGACTTTCACTGTTAGAGGATCTTAGGATTGAGAACCTGATTGAGACACGACGAACGCGAACCCGCGTTCAAAATGCCACCCGATGTGAGGCCTGCTGCGGTACGCGTGGAGCCAGCGACCATCGCGGTAAAAAACGAACGTGCTCAGCAAGGGCGGATCGTCGTCGGAGTCGTTGAATGGTTCGTGCATGGCAACGATGTCCCGCAGATCCATAACTTCGATCTCCTCTTCTGTGAAATTCTCAAGGATGAGGCACACGAGGTCGGCGTTCGGCTTGGACCACTTGCACTTCTTGGCCTCGGCGTGGACATTCTTTATGATCTGGTTGTTGTCCACCAAGTACCTGCCCTTCAAGATGGCGACGTCGATTGAGACACCCTTGGTCGGCTTGAAGTTCGGGGAGCGGAGCATGTATTTGGCCTCGTCATCGATGGAGACATCTCTGCCTTTCAGACGCGGAATCCAGTCCTTGCCGGCCCTGCCGTCGGCTAGTAGCGGAAGCGTAAACCTAATATGATTCATATGATCAGACACAGCGATTCCTGATTTCGTTGTGAACGGCATTAGATCCCTGTATTTGTACATTGCTTTCTCCTTTTCGACTTATAGTCGATCTTGCTTTCATCCGAGGAGGAACCATGGTCTTGTGTGGTCATAGCGAGGAATGGCCTATTTTAAAGCCACTTTTCGCTATGACCATTCGTACGTGTTATCAAAGAACTACGCTTTGTACCATACACCTAAGCACCATATTTGTCAATACATCCGTAATATCCCAATAGCTTTGAATTATTATGCGGAGTTCCTGCTTCGCTCGTTCCGCGTGAGATATTTCTTCCGAAGCCGGAGGTTTTTGGGGGTCACCTCCAAAAGCTCGTCCGCCTCGATAAAATCAAGCGCCTGCTCTAGAGTCATCTCGATGGGCGGAGTAAGCTGGAGCGCGAAGTCGTTGAAGGACGCGCGGACATTCGATTGCTTTTTTTCTTTACAGACATTAATTTCCAGATCCTCTTCGCGGGAGTTCTGGCCGATGATCATTCCTTCATACACCTCCGTCTGCGGAGAAATAAACGTACCGCCTCTTCCCTGTGCCGTATCGAGGCCGTATGTGACCGCAACGCCCGTCTCCGATGAGACCAAGACGCCATTCCTGCTCTTCTGTAAAGACGGTGTTTCTTCCGCGTACTTCAAAAAGAGATTATTCATGACATTCGTGCCCTTCGTCTTCGTCACGAGAATATTGCGCAATCCTAAAAGATTTTTTGTCGGGATATGATAGGTGAAGCGGATTCCGTCCGAGTGCGGAGTCATATTTTGAAGCTCTCCCCTTCGTTTGCTAAATTCCGCCGTAATCGTTCCGGTATATTCTTCAGGAACATCGACAATGACCTCTTCCCACGGCTCCATCTTTTTTCCGTTCTCTTCTTTCGTGATGACTTCGGGCTTTGAGACCTCCATTTCAAATCCTTCTCGCCTCATCGTCTCAATAAGGACGGAGAGATGAAGCTCCCCGCGTCCCGAAACGAGATATTTTCCGCCACCGAGCGCGTGAACCCGAAGGCTGACATTCGTCTCCAGTTCCTTGTCCAGACGCTCCTCGATTTCGCGGGAGGTTACCTTCTTTCCGTCTCTTCCAACAAATGGCGAAGTATTGGGGCCGATTGTGATTCGGAGCGTGGGTTCTCCTACGGCGATTGGTGGAAGCGCCGATGGCGATATCGAGTCGGCAATCGTCGTGCTGATATGCGCGTTTGGGAATCCGGTAAGCGCTATGATATCCCCCGCTTCCGCAGAAGGAACTTCCACCCGCTTCAAG
The DNA here is from genome assembly GCA_038057195.1 of Patescibacteria group bacterium. Classification (GTDB taxonomy): domain Bacteria; phylum Patescibacteriota; class Minisyncoccia; order Sungbacterales; family JBBTQR01; genus JBBUDR01. The sequence continues at coordinate 7,583 of JBBUDR010000057.1, read as the reverse complement.
CCCTGGCTCACGAATACCTTGTCGATTCTTCCTGATTCCTTTTTACCGTCCGCGTGCAGAAGTTGGACCGGCATGCCCGCCTTTGCGATTCCGCGGTGGATTTTTCCAATGGAATATTTTCCCTGAAAGCTGTCCCAGTCGAGCGCCGCCACAAGCATCTGGAACCCCCCATCATCCGAGTTTTTCGGAGCGGGAATATATTCGAGTATTTTTTCGAATAATGGCTCAAGCGTGGCCGAAACGGCACTGACATCGCCTTCCGGCATCTTCAAAAACGCCTTTTCGTCTCTTCCAACGGCATAGAGAATCGGAAAATCAAGCTGGTCGTCGGAGTGCGCGAGATCGAGAAAGAGGTTTGTCGTTTCTTCGACAACCTCTTCCGCGCGCTGATCCTTCTTGTCTATCTTATTGATGACAACGATGACTTTCAGGCCGAGGGCAAGCGCTTTTCGGAGCACAAACCGCGTTTGAGGCATTGGGCCCTCCTTCGCGTCCACGACCAAGAGACATCCGTCCGCCATATGGAGTGTGCGTTCGACCTCTCCGCCAAAGTCGGAGTGGCCGGGAGTATCGATGATATTGATTTTTATTCCCTTGTATTCAATCGCGGTGTTTTTTGCGAGAATCGTGATCCCTCGCTCGCGCTCCAACTCATTGGAGTCCATGATCAGCTCTTGCTTCAGCTCTTCCGCTTTCTCGTGAAATGTATGGGACTGCTTCAAAAGACCGTCAACAAGTGTGGTCTTTCCATGGTCAACATGGGCAATGATTGCGATATTTCTGATATTTGATTTCATAGCACAGAAAAACGCCCGTGAGGGCGCACTGAATCTGCTTCCTTCTTCCTATGATAGTAGCATGAATCCTAAAAAATAGGAAGAGAGCCATTACCGCGAAAAGAACTGCATGGGATCGAGCCAGTTTTTGAGCTCATCCCTACTTTTCACATATCCGCGGATATCAAGCTTCTCTCCCTGATACAACGCAAAATGCAGGTGCTTTCGTTCAAAATCCGTCTCGTCCGTAAAGCCTCCGCCGAGAACAGCGAATGGCTCGCCCGCCTTCACCTTCGCCCCGACCGGAAGCGAGCTCTCAACCTTCAGATGTCCGTAGATGCCATACACCTGCGTGCCGTTGATACGATGTTTGATGACAACAAGACCTCCGTATCCGGAGATTTTTTTCACAAGCACTATTGTTCCGTCCGCCGCTGCCATAATAAATACATTCTTGTCCTTTTCCGCGGAGAACGTCTCAAAGTCCGCGCCCGTGTGGTACCCAGTAAAGCGCTCGGGAGAGACTGGGGAGCTTTCCGGCGTCACATACAAACCGAAAGGCTTTCTTATAATTCTATTTCGCAAGTTTTCAATCGGCTCCGAGAGCGCAATCTTCTCCTGCTCGCCGCCAAATGAAACATTCTGGATGAAATCCTCAAACACACTCTCCGAAAGAGATGGGTTTTTTGCGAATACATAAAACACGGCGGGTGCGGCGTCTGATGAGCGGATATCAAGAACAGAGTGTTCACCGTTGCGCCAAAGGGGCTGGCCTAAAAAATTCTTGACGCCCTCTTTTTTTACAATGCGGTACTTCACCGCAGGATGTCCGTTTACTATAGTTTCATTTTTTTCGAGAATATCGACTGTCTGAAGCGTCAAGAACTTGTCGGCGACGAAATACTTCACGAAAATTTGCGACTTCTCAATACTTCCCGATGTCGTTGCGACAGACGGATCATACAAGCTGATTGCTGACGAATTGGGTATATACTCCGCCTGCCATCCCTTTGGAATCTCGGCGGAAAAATCAAAATGGCTATCCGCCGATGAAAGCTCCTTTGAAGAAAATAACTTTGTCGTTTCTGGAATTGAGATGTCTTCCTGGATATGCGCCGGCTTGCTTTCCGCCGGCGGAGCGGGTTTTTGTTCTTTTGCGAGATACCAAATACTGCCGAAGATCGCTATCACAATCAGCGTGAGAACTCCGAATGCCGTCGCTAAGCGCCTCATAATAACGACATTATATCATGATAAAAAGAAAAAAACGAAGCGCGTGTGAACGCCTCGTTTCAAAAACAGTTGAAGAATGACGGAATCCTCTCCGGATGAATAACAGATATCTCCTTAATGGAAGGATAATCAACAAATTCTCCAAGCCAGGTGAAAAAATTGAGCCGAACTCCTTTCACAAAGTGTGTCGGAACCTTAATATATCGAAGATTATCGAGCGCTACCCCATCTCCATGCCCATAGAGGAGAAATCCGTACATGATGTTTGCGTTCGGCGGATCGTCTTCTTCCAGAAGAAGAATCGGCCCGTTGTCTTCGGTCACAAGCCTGACAAGATCATGACGGAGGAGCTCTCGAACAACGACATACGGGCGTACTTCGCCCATGGGTTCCAGAAAAAGGCAGGGCCACGCTTCGGGTTTCACCGAAGAAAGAACCAGATCACCCTTCACCATACGCACCCTCCTTTCCCTTGAGAATTTCTTCCGCCTTTCCTCTTGGAAGGATAAGGAGTTGGGAAACAATATGACGGCATTTTTTCTTTGCGCGCGGGAGAGACCCGATATACGGAGATCCTTTCTCGTAATCAAATGTGCTGATAATCATACCTTGTTCCAGGTATGGAAATAGGGAGACTTGAAAAAGAGACGGTTGATAAGAAATCTTGTTTCCGCGAATCCCCACAAGACAGGCGTATGCCCATATGAAATCCGGAGTCGGGCTGATGACCTCAAATAGATAGAACCTGCCGACACCGATCACCACGATGATGATATCGCCTTCACTCACGTCAGCATGACCGACCTTTCCGACCAATGCTGATTTGTTTTCATGATAAAAGGCCAAAAAGCTTCTTCCATGCTTCAGGGACGGAAGGATGTAAGCATCTTGGTTATGCATTCGCGGAGACCCCCCTCTCTTCTCTAAAAGTTATCAAAGGCCAGTTTCTGCCACTATACTATAGAATCCAATTCATTCAAGATGTCGTCGGGAATCGGTATGGACTGCCTCTTTGGGCTCACACCGGGATATCGCCACGCCGTAATAATCCTCTTTTTTGTTTCTGTGGGGAGCACCGTTCCGTTTTTGACGTCTCCGCGGGCTTTTTCCTTCACGAGTTGGTACATCACCCAGATTTCAGTCGGCTTTTTCTTTGAGCCGGTCGGTTGCATGACCGCGATGGTCTTTGGGGCGATGCCCTCTTCCTTCCGCTTGTGATTGAAGATGACACTCCGGACTTTCTGTTCAGAAAGCCCATACTGCTTCATCTTCCCGACGACATGGTTCGTCCAGAGAAACCGCGAAGAGTCCTTTGGTATGTTGAATCGCATAGATTACATATTTGAATCTGTGAGATTCTTCCCAAGTTTCGGAAAATATCTTCCATGGAGAAAAAACGAGACAAAGACGGCAAAGGAGAGAATAAGCATGTAGACCATCATGATCTCAATATAATCATAGGGGATTTTTTTGAAGGCGCCGAGAATCGCTGCGCTGATCCATGATGCAACAGAGACGGCTCCGCTCGCGAACATGGAGATGCTCTTCCTTTTGAACTCCTCGGACGAGGGCAGCTCTTCTCTCGCGTGGCGCATGATCCGAGGAATGTGAATGCGATGGAAAATATATCCGTTTACGACAATGATGGCGACAATCGTCATCTTCGCGAGGAACTTTGAGGAATGCGCATACCGCGCCGGATCCGTCATAAAGAGGAGTACTCCGGAAATGACGAGCACGCAAAGCCCGATCCAGACGGTCCTCGAGCCGAGCTTCAAGAAGCGGATTTCGGTATTTGAAAATCTCATGTCCTTGATCGCGCTGAAGAACATGATATCGCTGAAAAACGCCGCGCCCGCTCCAAGCGCGATCCCGAAGAGATGGAGAATAAGATAGAGCGTTTTTAAGTCGATAAATCCGAGATACATTGAGATGATGATACAGCCATTACCTCAAATGCTCGATAAACTCCTGAATAGAATCGTTTTCCAAGAAGTCAAAATGGGTGCACTCTTCCTGGATTCCGTTTGATGCGAGTACATGATACAGGCGGCACATATTTACGTCATCCCCGTACTTCGTGCGCAGCTTCTCGGTAAAGCTCGATACTCGCATAAGAACGGCTTGATAGTTGTTTCCATTCAATGCTTCGTTGAGGCGCGCGTGCAGCTGCTCAATGACCTTCTTTTTCTCCGCGTCTTCTATAAATGACTGTCCGCCAGTTTCAATATTCTTCTTCATGCCTCCACTATAGATGGTATTGAACCCAATGGCAAAGTATTATATCAACAATTCGCTTTCCTAAAATAAGATTGCAAGTTTTCGGCGATGTCGTATCCTATAACCCATGGAATCTATCGCATTTCCCGTCCGAATCAACCGATATCTCGCTCTCAAAAACTACGCGAGCCGGCGAGAGGCCGACTTACTCATCCAAAACGGAAGAGTCACCATCAACGGAAAGCCCGCAAAGTTGGGAGACCGGGTGAAAAAAAACGATGTCGTCGCCGTCGATACCGCAAAAAATGAAAAGGAGCTCGTCTATCTCGCATACCACAAGCCTGCGGGAATCATCACGCATAGCCCGAAGAGCTTTGAGACCGGCATCCAGGAGATTGTTAAGTTTCGCATGCACATCTACCCTATCGGGCGCCTCGACAAAGACTCGCGCGGACTCATCATCCTGACGAATGACGGACGCATCACAGGCAAGCTCCTGAATCCGGAAGAAAGGCGGGAAAAGGAGTATCGCGTTTTGGTGGATAAAAAGCTTGATGCGGATTTTCCGCTGCGGATGATGAGGGGCGTAAAACTTGATGACGGATATATGACGAAACAGTGCCACGTAGTCATCGTCGGCGAGAGAAGTTTCTCTATCATCCTTACGGAAGGAAAGAAGCGGCAGATTCGGAGAATGTGCGAGGCATTGGGATACCGCGTCACCGATCTTCTCCGCACAAGAATTATGAATATCAGGCTCGGCGATTTAAAACCCGGGCATTACACAGAACTCAAGGGAGCGGAACTGAAAGATTTTCTAAAATCCATACAACTGGAAAAGTAAAAATTGACTTTTAGGACCCGCATGGTTTTATAAAGAAGCTTTTTGAAAACTGAAAACCATCAGCCAAGGAGACATATCATGAGTATAAAAATTCTGCTGTGCCTTATCGTCATTGGATCAGCGGTGGTGATTTCGATCCTGGCAGCCGGAGCGCGAAGCGAAGAGCTTCCGCTAATTAAAAAAGAAGATATCGCGGGAGAAGCAAAAAAAGTCCCGCTTGATGACCTCTTCCTAGAACATTGGAAGTCTGGCGATGAAGTGGCAATCTATCGCAAGAGAGTCCCCTACGCCACGGTCAATATGGAAGGGAAAGTGGTCATCATGAGCCCTCATACAAGCGAGAACCGCTACGTGGGAAGAGATATTGCTACGCTCGATGACAACAGGAGCTTCCGGCGGAAGAATATGCGAAGAATGATCATACTCACCGACAGAGGAACGCTCCAATGGACAAAGCTCTCTCCGAAAGACGTTAAAGAAATCCAGCAGGAGAGAAAAGAGCGGGAGCAAAATCACCCGTAAGCAGATGCGGCGGCCATCAAACGGCCGCCGCTTTTTATACACCATAGCAAGCACTAAAAAAATAACCGCAAGGCGAGCCGTGCGGTTTATGTATGCGAGAAAAATCATTAGAGAGCAAAACTCGGACTTCTTTCATACGAATGCTTCGTAATGCCCCGTCGAAGCCAGTAACCCCCTACCTGAAAAATTTCCCCGCTTGCAATGAGCAATCGAAGCACCGAATGAAATTCTTCCGCACGCAATTCGTGCCGTATCCTTGGATCACCGCTGAACCACGAACGAACGAGATCCTCTACATCATTCATACCGAGCTGTGAAAACTCCTTTGGGATCTTCTCGTCGATAATTGAGAAGATAAGCCGTTTGATTTTCGCTTTGCGTTCCGTTTCCATGCCACCTCCCTTCTCTTATACCGTGAGAGTCGCCTCGATTTTTTTCATGACTCCTTCCCAGCTTCCTACAACGGAAACTTTTTCGGGGAACTTATTGCGCGAGCGGAGAGTTCTTTGCTTCGGCTTGAATACATACACATGCCGAGGACTGTCATTGCCTTGAAGAACATTCAGGCGTCTCACGACACAATGAGTGGGCGCGAGAGTTTTGTATATCCACCTTCTCCTTTCCCTTGAAAAGTAAAAATGGGCATTGAGCATGGGTATGCCGGTAATCTTGAAAAAATCATGACGCACAAGCCATGCCATGCGCCTTCTTTCCCTTTCTTGTCCTCCCTTTGAGACGAGGTACACATTGTCTGCCTGGAACATCGTAACGAGTTTCGCAAGTGCTTCGAAAGCGCCTTCAACTGGCAAAGATTTAAGGCAATCTCTCTTACCGAAATCTTTGAATGACCGGGGGATAACGATACCGCTGCACCCTATCACAAGTACCGCGCCGTTTTTCATTCTTCTCCTCCTTTACGGGTCTGTTGCCGAATGCCCTTTATATTTTTTTGTCAGCGAGCAACGAGAATATTTGTACCATACAAGAATATTTTTGTAAATAAAAAACGGCGCGCTGCGCCGTTAGACTCCCGTGCTTCCGTATCCTCCTCTGTCTTTCATGCCCATATCGTCAACTTCAATCCATTCACCCTTTGAAATTGGCAGGAACATCCCCTGTACAATGCGCTCATCCTTCTGAACGGCAACCGGCATGTCGGAAAAGTTATAGAGCGCCGCCGCGTACTCATCGCCGTTCCCGCAAAAATCCTGGTCGCCGATGCCGACTCCGTTCGCAAGCATGAGGCCCCGCTTATGAAGCGAACTTCTCGCCGCAAGAAACAGCATGAATCCGTCCGGCGTGTCTACGCACACATTCAAAGAAACATACGCGACTTCATGGGAGGGAATATTCACTGTTTCTCGCGCGGATAAATCAAACGCAACGGCTCCCGGGGTCTTGTATTCGGGCAGTGATACCTCTTTGTTGATTCTTTTGATGCGCACTTTCATAGTTCTGAAAACAACCGAATTGTCTGTTTCACTTCATCCTTCATGCCATCAATGCACTCGTACGCATCAACTTCTTCCGCATTGACCCACACATAATCCGTGAATGAGCCTTTTTCAAGCTTGATGTCTCCGCTTGCATGCTCCGCCACAAACTTTACGAGAACGACCGGTATCTCATCGGGACGCACGAATGCGACGCTATTGAGATACAATAATTTCCCTCTAATCTCGATTCCCGCCTCCTCCCGTGTCTCCCGTCTCAAGAGCTCTTCAACCGCGTTTTCATAATCAAGCACGTCTCCATTCATCCGCGTCGGCTTCTCAATATTAAGATCACCCCACTCAAGCTTTCCGCCAGGCACGCCGTATCTTCCCGGATGGACTTTTTCCCGTGAGTCGCGCTTCAAGATGAGACACCGCCCGTCGCTCCTCCGGTACACGACGACATTCGCGACAACATAAAAAAGCTTGTCCTTTTTTGCATTCTCAATGCTTATCTTCGTCGCCGGCATAGTGAAGACATTAAGGACATCCTTA
>JBBUDR010000056.1:0-3037 GCA_038057195.1 Patescibacteria group bacterium | reverse complement strand
CGACCTTTTTGCGAAGACAAATGAAGCGCGCTCCAGGGGGTACGGGCCGGGGAGATTTTCGTTCAATGTGAAAGGCGGGCGATGCGAGTCCTGCGAGGGGCAGGGGGTGAAGAAGATTGAGATGTTCTTCCTTCCCGACGTCTATGTTGAGTGCGAGGAGTGCGAAGGGAAGCGCTATAATCAGGAGGCGCTGTCCGTTGAGTATAATGGAAAAAACATCCATCAAGTGCTCCAGCTGACGATTGAGGAGGCGCTCGCGTTTTTCAAGAATATTCCGAAATTAAAAGACAAGCTCCAGACGATGATGAGCGTCGGCTTGGGATACGTGAGTTTGGGGCAGAGCGCGACGACGCTCTCCGGCGGGGAAGCCCAGCGCATCAAGCTTTCGACCGAACTCTCGCGCCGCGATACCGGAAAAACTTTATATATTCTTGACGAGCCGACGACGGGGCTTCACTTTGAAGATATCCAAAAACTTCTTCTCGTTCTTCGCGCGCTTGTCCGGAAGGGGAACTCAGTCATCGTCATCGAGCACAACATTGATATGATTAAAAACGCCGACTGGCTCATCGACTTGGGGCCTGACAGTGGAGAAAAGGGTGGCGAGCTCGTCGCCGAGGGAACACCGAAGGAGGTTTCTCTGGTGAAAAAATCCTACACGGGCCAGTGGCTTAAGAAAGTCCTCTAAGCTTGCAATTTTATTTGTTTTGTGGTTCTATACAACCTGATTCTTTGTCATAGAAAAAAAGTCAAAACAAGGAAAACGAAAACAGGCACATGAGCGAAAGGAGATACAATTATGAGTACAAAATTCGCATCTGCCATGCTTTTCACAACGAAATCAGGAATTGATGTTTTTGATTGTGGAGATCATTGGAGATTCATGTCCCCGCCAACCGACGGCACGACTGGCGAGGGCTGGATCAAGCGTCTGGAGGGCAACAGTTTCTGCATTGAACGCTGCGCCACGCAGGTGCTCCGTTCCCCGGACTTCAAGCCGACCAATGGCGTCTCGACAGACGTTGCCGTTCTCAAGGGCATGATCTTCACGGACGACGACCGGATCACGAAGAAGATCCGTACAGAGGCCGACAAGCGCAAGTTCTCGAAGCCAAACGCCGAGCTCGCTTGCCTCCTCTGTGAGAACTTCACGGACAAGGAGATCGAGCAGATGGGTCTGTGGCGTATCGTTGCCATGCACGAGCCAATCAATGTCTCCGACGGCGTTCCGGTCTTGCTGAGCGCGGACCGTGGCGGCGGTGGTCGCTGGCTCAGCGCGTACTACGACGGGCCTGTCGACAGGTGGTATCGTGACCACGGGTTCGCGTTCGCCGTGTCGCCCTAGTAGCAGAGCGAAGCTCGCTACGGGGCAGGCAAGCCGAAGGTGGTCGTAGACCATCAGGTTCTCAATCCTAAGATCGAGGAGGGAGGGTTATGGTTCTATCCATCAACTCGATCGTCTTTCGGTATCAGTGGATGAGGACGCTGTACTATGTTCTGTATCGTATCTTTCAGTGAGGGAACTTTGTCCCGGGTCAAAAGCCCGGGACTTTTTTATTTTATTGACAGCGGTGATTGTTTCTCGCTACTATGGATTAGCACTCTCAATCGGAGATTGCTAAATCATAAAAAGTAATGTAATACAATAGTATGAAAACAAATATTACGCCATTGGGAGACAGAGTTCTTATCGAGCCGCTCCGCGAGCATAAGGGTGGAAAAACCGATTTGGGGATTTATCTTCCCGAAACCGCAGAAAAAGAGCGTCCCGAAAAAGGAAAGGTCATCGCGGTCGGTGCCGGAAGGATCGACGAGCACGGAAAGCGGATTTCAATGAGCGTGAAAAAGGGCGATATCGTGATGTTCACGAAGTACGGCCCGAACGAGCTCAAGATTGACGGAAAAGAGTATCTCATCGCGGATGAAAAAGATATTCTCGCGATTATCGAGGAATAATAACTATTACATTTTTCACATATGTCAGCAAAGAAAATTTTATTTAATGAAGAGGCGCGGCACGCATTAAAGCGCGGAATCGACAAGCTCGCCGATGTCGTGAAAGTGACCCTTGGCCCGAAGGGCCGGAACGTCGTGCTCGACAAAGGCTATGGAGCTCCGCTTATTACGAATGATGGCGTGACAATCGCAAAGGAAATTGAGCTTGAAGACACGCTTGAAAATATGGGAGCCGAGCTCATTCGTGAAGTCGCGACAAAAACGAATGAAAACGCCGGCGACGGAACGACGACGGCAACACTCTTGGCGCAGACGATTGTCGCCGAAGGAACACGAAATATCGCGGCAGGCGCAAATCCAATGGGTATCAAGCGGGGGATTGAAAGGGCGACCGAACATGTTGTCGCGTCGCTGAAGAAGCTTTCAAAGCCGATTTCAAATCATGAAGAGGTAAAGCAGGTTGCGACCGTCTCCGCGCAGGACCGCGAGGTAGGGGAGATGATCGCCGATATTATCAAGGATATCGGAAAGGACGGAGTGATCACCGTTGAGGACGACCAGACACTCGGACTCTCACGGGAAATCGTGGAAGGCCTTGAGTTTGATCGCGGGTATATCTCTCCGTATATGGTGACGAACGCCGAACGGATGGAGGCGTCATACGAAAATCCTTATATTCTTATTACCGACAAAAAAATATCAAGCCTTCAGGATATCCTGAAGCTCTTGGAACAGCTCGCCCGCGGGGGCAAGAAGGACCTCGTTATTATCGCCGATGATGTTGAGGGCGAAGCGCTGACAACGCTCGTCTTAAATAAGATTCGCGGAGCGTTCAACACCCTTGCGATTAAGGCACCGGGATTTGGCGACCGGAGAAAAGAGATGCTTGAAGATCTTGCTGTCGTTACGGGAGGGAAAGTTATCACCGAAGACCTCGGCTTAAAACTCGAAAGCGTTGAAGTTCAGATGCTCGGAACCGCGCGGCGCGTTATCGCGACGAAAGACGGCACCATTATTATCGGCGGAAAAGGAAAGAAGGCTGATATCGAGAAGCGCGTAAAGAATATCAAAATGGAGCTTG
>JBBUDR010000055.1:0-1614 GCA_038057195.1 Patescibacteria group bacterium | reverse complement strand
AAAAAACCGGCAACCCGCGAACATGGAGAGCGGAGCAGTCGTCGTATGACGGCAACCCACTGGAAGGATATCTTTTCCCCGATACCTATCGTCTCTACAAGGACGCATCTGCCGATGATGTCATCAGGAAGATGCTCGGAAATTTCGACCGGAAGCTGACGAAGGATATGCGAAACGAGATTATCCTTCAGAGAAAGACTATCTATGAGATCGTGACGATAGCATCGCTTATTGAAAAAGAGGTCAAAAGCCCGGAAGATAAGGTGCTTGTCTCGGGAATTTTATGGAAGCGCCTTCAGCTGAAGATCGCCCTTCAGGTTGATGCATCCATTATCTACATAAAGACGAATGGCAGGTCGCAGCTGAATGGAGGAGAAAAAGTTCTCTATGAAGATTTAAAGATTGATTCGCCGTATAATACGTATAAGTATCGAGGGCTTCCTCCGGGACCAATTTCAAATCCCGGTCTTGAAAGCATTGAGGCGGCAATATATCCAAAGCAAAGCCCGTATCTTTTCTACATCTCGACGCCTGATGGAAAGACAATATACAGCAAAACCCTTGAAGAGCATAATACGGCGGTGGCGAAGTATTTGAGATAACTCATGGAAGATATGGAACAATTACCAGAATTCAAAGCGGAAAAAAATTCAGAATATCTCGAATATCTTTCTCATCAGGAACAGGAGATTTTTGAAGCTTCAGTTGGCACAAAAGCAACCCGAGCCGTCATGGCTGGGTTTTTATTGACGACTTCTTTGGTATTCGCGGAAGCGAATGATGCCCGCGCAGATCATGATCTAGGGGATATTTCAAAAGAAATGATATTAAAGGAGCCTATGCCAAGCGGACTTATTGGACCGAATAATTTTGCCGACGAGTACTTCAGACAGGAGCTTTCCGGTCATAAAGAGACAAGCTATCAGATCATAAAAAATGGCGCTGAAGCACGCCTAAAAGAAATAGAGAAGATACCGGAGCAATCAAGCCCGTATGTTTCCATGGTGAAGAAGAAGCTTCAGCATGTTTTGAAAATTGCCGAGCGAAAATTGAAAGAAGCCGGACAAAAGAATATGTCGGTCGATATCACGAAAGACCTTGAGCTTGATACGTTCATCGCAGCTGCCGCGTACGCTCTTCAGAAAAAATTCGGCATATTAAAAAAATAATATGGAAGAACAGCTCAAAAAAATCATAGAAAACTCGGATTTGCGCGGGGAAGAAGCAAAGGAGTTTTTAGCGATACTTCCGTTCATAAAGAAGAAAGACGACCTTTTCAATCTCCTCGCATTCTTGGAAGCTCATCCAGAATGGGTTTTGAAGCTGTATCGGAACTACAAGATCAAGCAGATTTATTTTTCCACACAAGACGAGAAAGGTCTCCAAAAGATTTTTAAAGACGAAGCGAAAGAGCTTCAGGATATCGCAAAAGATGAGGCGAACGCGAATTAAGAGATTTCTGTTGACAAAAAAAAGAGTTTCGGTATACTGGCTTTATATTAATATCGCGTCCAAAGACAGCAGGCATTCCGGAAACGGATAGAAGACCCGCCGAGGAAACTCTCTCCCCCACTATTGTGGAAGAATGTCTTTGGGCCGAAAGGCCTTATTTTT
>JBBUDR010000054.1:0-7272 GCA_038057195.1 Patescibacteria group bacterium | reverse complement strand
CTCTCCCGCGGCATCTCATTATCGCGTTTGTCAACGCGAAGTATTCCCAAGCATTGAACAAGACCTATCGAAAGAAGTCTTATGTTCCAAATGTCCTTTCATTTCTCTATGATGACTCCCATGGGGAGGTTTTTATCACTCCGTCCGTCGTAAAGAAAGAGGCAAAAAAGTCAGGAGAATCGTTTGAAATCGCTCTGGTCAAAATGGCGGTTCATGGTATGATTCACTGCAGCGGGGTGAATCATGAAATATCAAACAAGGCAGACCGCGTCTCCCGCGTACTTGAACAGCAATTTCTATCTTTGATTGGAGCCTAAGCCCGCCTCCGTTCCAAAAGGTCTTACGAGCAGAGGGCGGGTCCCGGCCCTCCAGGTTTTGTGGCACAGATTATCGCAGGGCTTGATGTCGGCACATCAACCGTCACAACTATTGTCGGAAAAAAGGGGAAAGATGACTCACTTGAAGTGATGGGGGTTTCTGTTGTCCCGTCGGAGGGCATCAGGAAGGGCGTCGTCATAGACGTGGAAGACGCGACGCGCGCTATCAGGCACTCAATTCTTGAAGCTGGCCGCGCGGCGCAAATTCCGATAAAATCAGCCGTTATCTCGCTTTCCGGCTCATATATCCACACAAGCTCATCCCGCGGAGTTATTGCCGTGTCGCGCGCCGATGGAGAGATCTCGGAAGAAGACGTCCGCCGCGCATTTACCGCAGCGGAAACATTCATCCCGAAAAATCTGAACCGCGACACGCTCCACATCATCCCAAAAGAATTCAAAGTTGATAACGAGGTTGGTATTCGCGATCCTATCGGTATGAACGGCGTCCGCCTGGAAGTTGACACCTTAGTGCTTGAGGCGCAGATTCATTCTCTCAAGACGCTCTATAAGTGCGTGGAAACAGCCGGTCTCCGAAGAGAGGGGACGGTATTCGCGCCGATAGCGGCCGCGGATGCCGTGCTCACGAAAAAACAAAAGGAACTCGGCGTCATCCTCGTCGATATGGGCGGGGGCACGGCCGATTACGTCATTTTTGAAGAAGGCCGCCTTATTCACGGCGGATCGATTCCGATCGGCGGGAATCACATCACGAACGACATCGCGATCGGATGCCAGACGATGGTTGATATCGCCGAGCGCATCAAGCTTCAATACGGAACCTCTCTCTCCGATCTCGTCCCGAAAAAAGAGATGATTCATTTGGCGGAATTCATTCCTGATGATTCTACGCTTTTTCCGCGAAAGGATCTTGCCGAAATCATCGAGGCGCGCCTGCGGGATGTCTTTGAGCTTCTGAATCGGGAATTAAAAAAAATAAATCGCTCCCAGCTTCTTCCCGCGGGGGTCGTTCTTGTCGGAGGCGGAGCGCGCGTGCCGGGAATCCTCGAAGTCGCGAAGCGCGAGATGCGCTTGCCTGTTTCCATTGGAATTCCGTTTGGGTTTGCGAATCTTCCCTGCGACGAAGAGTCCTCGGTCCAGCTCGCAACTCCCTTGGGGCTTCTCCGCTGGGGAACGGGCGAGAATCACGAGGGGTTTGTCGGCGCCAGAATGACAGAGTCCGTTTCATGGGCAAAAAACTTTTTCAAGCTTTTTCTCCCATAATCTCTTCTTTTGTAGAGGAAAAATGAGAAACAAAGGGAGGTACTTGTCAATCTTGCCAGAGAAAATGCGCGTATGGTAAGGTAAACTATCAACGGCGAGTTTTTATATTCATAATACGTAAAAATTCTCATCAATATTGGCGTTTTTCGTCTTCGGCATCGTATGCCCTCGATGGGAAACTCTCAATTATTTTTTATACATATATGCCTCAAGTAAAACCTGATTTGGAAGTGTTCGCAAAGATCAAGGTCGTGGGCGTCGGCGGGTCGGGATCAGCGGCGATTACCCGCATGGTTGATCACAAGATTCACGGCGTTGAATTCATCGCCGTGAACACGGACGCGCAGGCGTTGCATCACGCAAAGGCGGGAAAGAGGATTCATATCGGAAAAAATCTTACGCGTGGCTTAGGAGCCGGCATGAACCATCAGATCGGGCATCAAGCTGCCGAGGAGAACCGCGATGAGATCTTTGAAGCTTTGAAGGGCGCCGATATGGTATTCGTCACAGCGGGCATGGGAGGTGGGACGGGAACGGGAGCGGCGTCCGTCGTTGCCGAAGCGGCAAAAGAATCGGGCGCGCTCACTGTCGGCGTCGTCACGAAGCCGTTTTCATTTGAGGGAAAAGAACGCTCGCGGATCGCAGACGAAGGCCTCGCCGCTCTTTCCGAGCGAGTGGATGCGCTTATCACGATTCATAACGACAAGCTGTTGAACATCATCGACCAATCAACTCCGCTATTGAACGCATTCCAGATTTGCGACGATGTGCTCCGACAGGCGGTTCAGGGAATCTCGGACCTAATTACCGTTCCGGGCATTATCAATGTCGATTTTGCCGATGTCCGCGCAGTGATGCAGGACGCAGGATCGGCGCTTATGGGAATCGGCATCGCGACCGGCGAGAATCGGGCGGTTGAGGCCGCAAGAACGGCCGTTTCCTCGCCACTTTTGGATCTTTCAATTAACGGAGCGCGTGGGGTGCTCTTTAATATCTCGGGAGGCCCTGATCTTTCGATGTGGGAGATCAATGAGGCCGCAAAAGTCATCACGGAATCGGTGAATCCCGACGCAAAAATCATCTTCGGCGCGGTGCATGACGATCGTTTGAAGAAAGGCGAGATAAAAATCACCGTTATCGCGACTGGCTTTAATGCGGGCGGGCAAACCGGCGACTCTTTGTTTAAGAAAATGGCCGGTTCGGCGATGGGAAGCGAGCGGTCTGAATCCGCTCCTGCCGAAGATTGGGAAGTCGTTCCGGCGTTCCTCCGAAGGAAGCCCGTGAAGTGAAATTCTTCTTGCCAGGGAGCTCTCATGTGTGCTCTGGCGAGTTTTAAAACCGAAGCAAAATCCCCGTTTTGGAAAGCCAAGCGGGGATTTTAGTTTATCCACAGAAAATCTCTTGCGGGGGCATTGTACGGGGAGTATCATAGCTACACGACTTCTTTCCTTATGAGTTCCCGCTTTGAAAAAGGCATTGGAAAAGAAATCGCGAATGCCATCTTTATTTCCAGAAAACAATTCATCGTTTTCTTCCAGAGATGGTATTTTTTAACTTCATAAAACATTATTCAAAAGAAAAATTTTTAAGCTCTTGCCGATAATCTTCACATCCGAGTTCGCTTTGCCGGATGAAAGACAAAGGAACGCTTGAGATTCGTACATATATGACAAAAACAGTCCGCGCGCAGGGAAAAAAGGCCGTCGAAAAGAAAGAAGTTCCGACAGGCGCCTTTAAATACGTCAAAAAACGCGATGGACGCGTACTTTCTTTTGATCATGGCCGTATCGCGAACGCAGTGTATCGCGCGATGCGGGCAATCGGCGAGGGCGATTTGAAAAAAGATCCACTTGTCGTTTCGGAAAAAGTCATAAAAGGGCTTTTGAAAAAATTTCCAACATCATATACCCCCTCAATTGAAGAGATTCAAGACATGGTTGAAGAGATGCTTATCCTTTCTGATTTTCCAAAAACGGCGAAGGCATATATTTTGTATCGGGAAGAGCGAACAAAGCTGCGGGCTATTCGACGCGATGTGCCGGCAGAAGTGAAAGAGCTTGCCGATGAAAGTAAAAAATATTTTCGAAATCAGTTGTCTGAATATATTTATTACAGCACCTATTCTAAATGGTCGCCGGAAAAAAATCGCCGTGAGACATGGGTAGAGACCGTAGATCGTTATAATGACTTCATGCGAGAGAATTTGGGCACAAAGCTTTCTGAAGCGGAATACAAAGAGATAAAGACGTACATGCTTGAGATGAAAGCTCTTGGCTCCATGAGACTTTTGTGGGGTGCTGGGAAAGCGGCTCGTAAAAATAATATTGTAGCTTACAACTGTTCGTTCACCGCTCCTACCAAGTGGCGGGATCTTGCGGAGATCATGTATATTTCTATGAGCGGAACGGGGTGCGGATACTCCGTAGAACGGCAGTTTGTCGAGCAATTTCCATTGATCGAGCGTCAAATGGGAGAAAAGATGCCAACGCATGCCATTGCTGATTCTAAAGAAGGATGGTGCGATGCGTTAACGTTGGGTCTTTCTACGTGGAGTAGTGGCAAGGATATTGAATTTGATTATTCAATTATTCGTCCCGCAGGAGCGCGTCTTGCCACTATGGGCGGAAGAGCCAGTGGGCCGGATCCTCTGCGAGCGCTTCTTGAGTATGCCCGAGTGAAACTTCTTTCTCGCCAAGGCCGTCGTCTCACAACGCTGGATGTGCATGATTTGATCTGTAAAATAGGCGAAGTAGTCGTAGCGGGGGGGGTTCGCCGAAGCGCTTTAATCTCATTATCTGATCTCGATGATGTTGAGGTGCGCGATGCTAAAAACGGGCAGTTTTACATTACCAACCCCGAGCGTTCGATGGCTAATAATTCGGCAGTCTATAATGAGAAGCCAATTATGCGTCAGTTTTTGGATGAATGGGTTAACTTGGCTAAAGCAGGTTCTGGCGAACGAGGAATTTTTAATCGTGGCAGTCTGAAAAAACAGGTGCCTGTACGACGTTGGAAGGTTCTTCAACAAAATCCGTACAAAACGGGAACAAATCCATGTGGAGAAATTATTTTACAGTCAAAGCAGTTTTGTAATTTAAGCGAAGTTGTCGCGCGAGCAGATGATACCGAAGAAACGCTTATGGAAAAAGTTCGCGTAGCGACAATATTAGGAACATATCAAGCGTCTCTTACTAATTTCCCATATCTTTCTAAAGAATGGAAAGAGAATTGCGAAAATGAAGCGCTTCTTGGGGTTTCAATTACGGGTCAGTGGGATTGCAAGGCTCTTCGCAATCCAAATACATTTCGTAAATTACGAGAAGTCGCCTTGGAAACAAATCGAAAGTATGCTACGCGTTTTGGCATTAATGCTTCGACATCTATTACCACTACAAAACCGTCTGGCAATGGCTCTCAATTATTTGATTCATCAAGCGGAACGCATCCACGACATTCCAAATATTATATTCGTCGGGTGCGCGTTCAGCGATATGATCCAATCTTCCAGCTTCTGAAAGAAGAGGGTATTCCGTATCATCCTGAAGTCGGACAGAATATGGAGAATGCTACGACGTTCGTGATTGAGTTTCCAGTGCAAGCTCCCGCGGGATCGATCTTTAAGGACGATCTCTCGGCGCTTGAACAGCTTGAGTACTGGCGAATGGTCAAGGAAAACTACACCGAACATAATCCGTCCACGACCATTTCCGTGAGTGAAGAAGAATGGCTTTCTGTGGGAAGCTGGGTGATGGAGCATTGGGATATTGTCGGCGGACTTTCGTTCTTGCCTCGATCCGAGCACATATATCGCTTGGCTCCGTATGAGGCAATTACCGAAGCGAGGTACAGGGAGTTGATAAAGAATCTTCCGGTTCTCGACTTTTCAAAGCTTGTTTTGTATGAAACAGAAGATGAGACTAAGAGCGCGAGAGAATTGGCGTGCGTCAGCGGTGTATGTGAAATAGATTTCGGAGCGGAAGCCACGGCAGGGACGCCGTCATCTGGAAGCGCTTCGGCATAATCTTAAAAAACACAAAGAGCCCTGGAGAAGGGCTCTTTTGTGTGATACAACTTTGTTATTATGTCAGTGTTTGGACGATCCAGCTCACAGCTTGTATTTCGGCGCCGCGCTTAATGGACGATTGCGCGGCATGATTTCGAATAAATCAAATGATTTCATTCGCCTTGCTTCATGAAATCAAGTGTTTTCCTCGTTTCGCCCAGTAGAATCACGAAGTAGCTCTACTGGGCTTTGCTTCGTAAAATCAAATAAAAAAGCCGGGCCCTGGAAGTTTCCAAGTCCCGGCTGTCTTTCTTCCTATTTTTTCAATTCGCGCGCGTATGTTTTGCAAACTTCTCAACGCGGAAGCGAACTCCTCTGTGGTCGGTTCCGCGATGCTTTCGCAGTCTTCTGTCTTGAAAAGATACTCATATGAGCTGCCGCGGGACGTGTAACATCGTTCCAGTTCCATGATTCGCGTCGGGCTGAATCGAGCTCGTGGATATCCTTTCACGCTGTCAACCACGGGATAGGAGTTCACTAATGCGATGACTTCGTGTTTGCCATCATGAGCGTACAGAAAATACGAGAGATCATCGGCGCGAAACCGCAGAATCCATATCCCTTGTACGCTCTCAATCTTTTCTTTATCCGCGTTCATGTGTTCAAACACGGGAATCATGAATGCGCCGAATATGCCGACAATGACAATGAGAATGCAAAAAACTCCCACTCCTTTGAAGAACGTATCCCATGTTCTTTTCAGCATCATAAAGATTCCTTTCTTTTTTCAAATTTGAAATGAGCCTTTATGAGTATCACGAAATAATCGCTAAAAGTCAATGCTCTATATATTCACTGGACATGGAAAGGGGAAGACGACCTCCGCGCTCGGTAGCGCGCTTCGCGCCGTCGGTGAAGGGAAGAAGGTCTTGATGATTCAGTTCATCAAGGGGCCGTGGAAGTCGGGCGAGGATGAGTCGCACACAAAACTGGCGCCGGATTTTCTTATAAAAAAAATGGGCAGGGGATTTGTCGGCATCTTAGGAGATACTCTTCCGCGAGAAGAGCATGAACGGGCCGCTCGGGAAGCAATTGAATACGCAAAAAAGGAAATTCAATCAAAGAAGTGGGATATCGTGATTCTTGATGAGGTGAATAATGCCGTCTCACTCCATCTCGTTTCTGAAGACGATATCCTCTCTCTGATCGATTTTTCAAAAGAACATATCCAACATCTCATTCTTACGGGAAGGGACGCGCCGGCATCTTTTATTGAAAAGGCGGATTTGGTAACGGAGATGAGAGACGCGAAACATCCATTCGAGAAGGGCATAAAGGGAAAGCGAGGTTTGGAATACTAGAACCCATCTTAAAAATACTTTCAGCCGCGATGCGAATCAATTTCTGCCGGAACAAGAAGCGACGACGAAGGCGTATCCTCTGTGATACGTCAAGGAGGAGCGACACAGTGCCGGCAGAAATTTGCCGCATCCCGAAGGGTTTTCGCTATTTTTCCGCTCCGCTGCGTTACGACTTCGTCACTGGAGCTACTGCTACAGTTTCCTTGTCGCGCCTTGCAGAGCGGAAAAATATCAGAAAACGCGACTTGAAGGTATTTTTAAGATGGGTTCTAAGCATATTTTCTGCGTTCCGTGATATACTTTTTAC
>JBBUDR010000053.1:0-1131 GCA_038057195.1 Patescibacteria group bacterium | reverse complement strand
ACATCCCCGCAGCACATTCATTGTCTTTTCGTATCTCGCCGACGAGCTCCTGAATTGTGTCCTTTGAAGCCTCTTTCCATGATTTTTCTTTCGAAGCGCTGGATATCTTTTTCTCTGCCTCTTTGCGCTCTCCGCCGGAAGCCATATCCAAACGCTTCAATAAGCTGAAAAACCCAAGCAACTGAAATAGATCGCGAAGATCTTTGTTTTCTTTTATATCGTTCCTCCAGAGAGCACTTTCCAAATCAATAGAAACCGGCGAGGATGTGTTGATTGTGGAGAGCTCCTTGCTGAAGAGTGCCTCTTCCTTTGATTCTTCCAGTTTTTTTCGGACCCCATCCGGCTTCACTTTTGAAATATTTTTGTAGATATCCTCAATCGTCCCAAACTGCTGGACAAGCGTCATCGCTGTCTTTTCCCCGATTCCGCGGATGCCCGGAATATTATCCGACGGATCCCCGCGGAGACCCTTATAGTCAATCATGTGCTCCGGCGGAAATCCGAAGCGCGCACGAAACGCACCCTCATCGTAGATGATGGTATCCGAAAGTCCTTTTCTCATCGTATAAACCTTCGTGTTCGGCGAGATGAGTTGGAGCGTATCGAGATCTCCGGTAACAATAAGGATTTCCGCATGTGGATGTTTTTTTTCAAAAAATTTTACCGCCGTTCCGATGATATCATCAGCTTCATACCCCTCTTTTTCATAAATAGGAACAGAGAGCATGCCAAGAATCTTTTTAATCGGCGGGAACTGGAGATACAGCTCGTCGGGAGCTTTTCCGCGGGTCGCCTTATACCCGGCAAATGCCTTATGGCGGAACGTCGGAGCGGCAAGATCAAACGCGGCGAGCATATGGGTCGGCTTTAATTCGGCGATGATCTTGAGAAGAATAGAAACGAATCCGTAGACGGCGTTCGTCGGCTCTCCGGTCGGAGAGGTGAGCGGGGGAAGCGCGTGAAACGCGCGATGCACAATCGCGTTTGAATCAAGAAGAACGATTCGTTCCGGATCTTTCTGCTTCATATGTTTTTTTGAATGGTTATTTTCCGCTCGTTTTTTGATACGTGATCGAATGAAATAGACAGATGATCTTTTGGTATCAGCTTTTGTATGCGCTCCGCCCATTC
>JBBUDR010000052.1:3883-11303 GCA_038057195.1 Patescibacteria group bacterium | reverse complement strand
GCAAGCTGAATCTGCTTTACATCGGCGATGCGTCGCGCATCGCGCGACTTCTTCCTGGCATTATTGAGGGATGCGAGAACGACCGACGCGAGAACCCCAATGATCGCGATAACGACCAAGAGTTCAATAAGAGTAAATCCTTTTGAACCTCCCTTCTTAAAATATGTTGTCATGTTGTGTCGTGAGTAGGATTGAACGCTTAGTCCCGGATCCTCCGAAACTCTATCGCTCGAGTATCTACGCATGAGCTTAAATATGAAAAGGCTTGTTTCTACCACTTACTATAGCGTTCCTAAGGCTAAAAATCAAAAAAAGACTTATCCACAGGATTTTTACGCTAAATCGAATTTGTAATCTCGTATAGTGGAACGAAGATCGCCGCGACGACGATTCCCACCCCGAGACCGAGAGAGACGATAAGGACCGGCTCGATGAGGGTGACGAGATTGCTTAAGAGGTTATCAACTTCCTGGCGGTAGAATACCGCGATCTTATTCAAGATGAAGTCAAGGCGCCCCGTCTCCTCTCCGATACGAACCATCTGGGTGACAAGCGGAGGAATATCCGGAAACTTCGAGAACGAAGCCGAGATAGTGTTGCCATCGCGAACCGACTGCGCAGCATCGAGAAGCACCTGTTTGTATACGCGGTTATCGACGACATCGGAGGTGATCTTCAGGGCGTTTAAAATCGGTATCCCGCCGAGAAAGAGCGTTGAAAGATTATCGGTCAGCCGGCTCAAGTAGATCTTCCGATAGAGGTTTCCGATAATCGGCATATTCAGCTGGACGCGGTCAAATATCTCGCGTCCCGCATCAGTCCGCATGAACCGCCAGAGAAATATCCCTCCCGCGATGAGAAGAACCAGGAGATACGCTCCGAAATTAATCAGGAACTTCGAGAGAAAGATGATGACTTCCGTGTAGAATGGAAGACTCTGCCCCGTCTCTTCAAGAATGACGGTAAGCTTCGGCACGACGACCGTGAACATGACGATAATAACCGAAAGAAACGCGAAGAAGATGAAGCCGGGATAAATAAGAGCGTTTTTCGCCTTTGACGCAAGATATTCGGAGCGCTCAAGATACCCCGCAAGAAACTCAAAGACATCATGAAGCTTTCCCGACTGCTCTCCCGAACGGACGAGATTGATATAGAAAGAAGAGAAGACATCGGGATGCTCGGCAAGCGCGTCCGAAAGATTCGACCCGCCGCTGATCTGATCAATGATCCCCACGATGATCTGCTGGAAATCCGTATTCGACGTCTCTTCTGAAAGGGTGCGGAGGGATTGAACCACGGGGACTTTCGCCCCGAAGAGCGTTGCGAGCTGCCGCGTGAAGATGACGAGATCGTCCGTCTTCACCGACGCAAAATAAAAAAAAGGCTTTGACGCGTCCCTCGCGGCTTTCTGCGGAGCGATGCCGATAAGGATCAGATTGTTCTTTTGAACGACGGTAATCGCCGCTTCTTCAGTGCTCGCTTCGACAACGCCCTCGCGCGTCTCGCCGGCTGTATTTTTTGCTTTGTATTTGAAGAGAGGCATATTACCTAATGAGTGATTTTAATTCCGCCGGGTTCAGAGAATATGACATCGCGCTTTCCATGCTGATCTCCCCCTTCTTCACGAGACTCGCCAAGGACCGGTTCAAACTGACCATTCCTTCCTGCGACTCCATCTCGATCATGAGGTCGATTTCGTAGGTCTTGTTCTCGCGGATCAAGTTCCTGATTGCGTTATTTGCAATCATAATTTCGATCGCGGGAATGAGCCCTCCCTGGAGACGCGTGATGAGACGCTGGGAAACGATGGCGACAAGGCTCCCGGCGAGCTGGGCGCGCACTTGCGTCTGCTGGCTTCCGGGAAACGCGTCTATGATGCGGTCTATCGTTTGCGAGGCATTATTCGTATGGAGCGATGAGAAGATAAGGTGTCCGGTCTCCGCCGCGGTGAGCGCCGTCGCAATCGTTTCCGGGTCACGCATCTCGCCGATCATGACAGCATTCACGTCCTCGCGGAACATCGAGCGCATCGCGCGCGCGAATGAATTGGTGTCGGAGCCGACTTCCCGCTGATTAATACTCGAACGATCCGATGTGAAGAGGTATTCGATGGGATCCTCAACCGTCACGATGTTCCATTGATAGTTCTTATTGATATAGTCAATCATCGCGGCGAGGGTCGTCGTTTTTCCCTGCCCCGTCGGACCGACCACAAGAATGAATCCTTGGTTTCGATGTAAGATGCGGGCGAATGTATCTTCGGGAAGGTTCAGTTCGGTGAAGTCCCTGATATGAGTCGGGATGTAGCGGAGCGCCGCCGCCGCATATCCCCGCTGATGAAAGACGTTCACGCGAAAGCGCGCCCGCTCCTGGAAGCTGTACGAAAAATCAAGTTCCTTCTCTTCCTTGAATCTTTTCTTATCTTCGGAAGAAAGGAATCCGTCGACGAACTCTTCGGCAAATTCCGGCGTGATGAGCGGCTCCTTCAAAAGAGGGATGAGGCCTCCGTCCACGCGGAGCGTCGGATACCGCCCAACCGTGATGTGGAGGTCCGAGGCGTTTTCCTTGAGAGCCGTCTCTAGAAGATTGTTAAAAATATCTTGAAAAGCCACGATGATAGCGAAATTTACTTTTTTAAAAATTCTTTCACCTTGCTCACTACTTCGGATGGCGTGAAATGCGCCTTGATGATATAGTCAGACGCACCCAAAGACGTTCCCCGCTCGGTATCCTCTTTCTGCCCTAGGTTTGTCAGAAGGATAATCGGAATATTCTTCAGAGCGTCATCCTGCTTCACCTTGTTCAAAACCTCGAATCCGTCCATCAGGGGCATCACGATATCCAAAAGCACGACATCGGGATGAACTTCCCTGATCTGCTCAAACGCTTTTTTTCCATCACTCGCCACTTCGACGCGAAAGCCCTCTTCCCGGAACTTCAAAACATACATATCCAGAATGAACGGATCATCGTCTACAATAAGCACTGTCTTTGATGCGTTTTCCATATTCATAGTATTACTAAATGACTCCTTTCAATTCTTCAAGGCCGATGATTCCCTTCAGCACCTTCAGGATTCCATCCTGATGCATGCTGATCATGCCCTGCCGGTTCGCCTCGTCCTGGATCTTTAGGGCCGAACCTCCTTCAAGAATTATTTTTGCGAGCTGGGGAGTTGTTTCTAAAACCTCGAATACCCCGATTCTCCCGCGTGTTCCCTTCGGGCATACTCCCGAAGTCTGCGCCTGATAGATTTCTTTGACAGCGGGAAGATTCGCTTCTTTCTTGCCGTTTTCAGGCATTCCACCGACTTCTTCTGACATGACTTCCTTCACTCGTCCAGTTAATTCTATAGCTTTCCTGGATTCGGCGCAAAGCTTCGGCACCAGGCGCTGGCCGATCGTGAGTATGAGAGTCGGAGCGATGAGAAACGGATCGACTCCAAGGTCGACAAGACGCGGAATGACGCCTACGACGTCGTTCGTATGGAGGGTCGAGATGACCAAGTGCCCGGTAAGAGCGGCGTGAATCGCGAGTGCCGCCGTTTCTTTGTCGCGGATCTCGCCGACAAGAATGATGTCAGGATCCTGGCGAAGGATATTCCGGAGACCGGTCGCGAAATCATATCCGATTTCCGGCCTGATCTGCGATTGGTTCACTCCGGCGACAAAGTATTCTATGGGGTCCTCCAAGCTGATGATATTCACTTTCTCTTCATTCAGAATCTGGAGCATGGCATACAAACTCGTCGACTTTCCGGAACCCGTCGGACCCGTAATAAGAATGAGCCCGTATGGACGCTGAAGGTTGTTCTTCACGACATCAAGATTCCTTCCGGTAAGCCCGAGATCCTCGAGAGTCTTGACTCCAGAGTCCGGATCCAGAATACGGATTGCGATTTTTTCTCCGAGCGCGGTTGGCAGGCTTGCAACGCGAAAATCAATTTTTCGCCCATTGATCTCGGCTTGGAACCGTCCGTCCTGGGGAATCCGCGTCTCGTCTATCTTCATGTTTGTCATGACCTTGATGCGGGTGACAACGGCCGATTGAACCTCTTTTGGAAGAACGAGGCTCGTGTAGAGAATTCCGTCAACGCGGAAGCGGACTCTCACATTATCGGTTTCAGGCTCGATATGGATATCGGACGCGCGCCCCTCAACAGCATGCCGAAGAACGACGGAGACCATTTTCGTGATCGGCGCCTCCTCGACGAATGCGTCGGATGCCCTCTTCGCCGTCTGCATCTGCGTGATCTTAACCTCGGCCTCACTTTCGAATTGAGAGATGGCTTTGGTCACTTCTCCGCCTAAGGTCTTATACTCCTTCAGCACCTCCTCCATGTCATGAGGCGTAATCAAAGAGAGCTTGAATTCCAGGCCCAAGCGATTTGCGATAAATGTAAGAGCTTCGCGCGCCTTCGCGTCATCGGGATTCAGTATTCCGATCTCAATGACGGTATCCTGCTTATCAATCGGAATAAATTTGTAAAACTTCGCCGATTCCTCCGGAATACTCCTCAAAAGATCAAGGGGAACCCGAAAACCCTGAAGGGAGCGCGAGGGAATCTTATAGAGAGCGCTTTTCGCCTTCAAGACGACATCTTCGGCGAGGCCTTGCTGATAAAGCTCTTCCTCCAAAGAGATTTTCTTGTCTTTTGCCTCCCGTTTGAAGCGGGAACCCTGGTCTTCAGGAATATCTCCGGATTCAACGAGAATATCAACGAGTGATTTTGCCATGAAAATGAAACATTATGCCCGGCAATAATAAGAGAGATTATTGCGTGAATGGATTCGCGCGGCCCTTTGGAATGTCCTTCAGTTCGGTAACTGGAATCGAGCGGAAATTCAAGCTTTTGTAAATCGGATCATCGAAGAGGGAGAAGTCGAGCTTCAAGGTCGAGATCTTCCGCGCGTCTGTGATTGAAATCCTGTTTTCTTTGTCGGGAGCGACGACGGTATTTTCAGCCGGGTTAATATTCGGAAAAAAGCTCACATTCTGATACCACAACACGACCACGACGATGAGGTAGATAAAGAAGATGACTTGTGAGAGGCGGTAACTCATGCTTATTGATGAAATGTCTTTAAGACGACGACGAGCGTAAACTGGTCTTTTTCACGCGGAGCGATGGAGACATTCTGCACTTCGAGCAAGCGGAGGTTCCCCTCAATCCCCTGCAAAAACGCCTTAATGGAATCGTAGCTCCCGAATCCGGAAAGTGAGATGGCGGTCTCTTGAAGCCCGGACGCCTGCCGTGAAAACTTATCCGTGGAACTCCGGGGGGTGACTGTAATCGTATCAATATGAAAGTTGCTCTCGCCCGCTATGCTCCCGAAGAGAACATACAGGAACGGAATATCGAGAGAGGTCGGAGTCGCGGGAATCACGGCTTCGAGCTTTCGGATATTGTCCTGCGGAACGGAGTTATAGATTTTCACGAGCTCGTCTTTCCGCTCCTGAAGACCTTGGAGTTCGGTAAGGAGCGAGGCGGTATCGTTGACGAGCGGGCGATTATTGGAGATCGCGTCCCATAACGGAAGCACGCCGAGAAAGAAGGCGGTGAATCCGATCGCGAACAGTATTGAAAGAGTGGATGAGCTGAACATAGGATTAATTTTTCTGCGTATCGCGCTGGCCGAACAGCGTCGGTTTTAAGATGATGGAAACCTGAAAGCGGGTGTACGGCCCGTTCGCAAGAGGCGTCCCGAACGAGACCTTGTCGACAAACGGCGACGCTTCAAAAGTCCTGATCTGCTCGGAGAGTACGAGATAATTCGGGACATCAATGAGAACATCGAGGCGCTTCGTATCGAGCGCAAAGACCGCGTTCCCGAGCTTTGCCTGCGAATGGATATTCTTCTCGAGGAAGGGGAAGATGTTCGAGATGAATACGTGATTCGAGAGAAGCCCGCGGACGCGGGAAATGAACGCGTCGATGGAAACGAGCCGGTTCACGAGCTCGGGCCGGAGGTCGCTTTCCGCAGCCGCCCGCTGCTGGGTGATATCCGCGAGGTACCCGCTCTGATAGCGCTGATATAAGAAGAAGCCCATCGTCCCGATGAGCGAACCGACGAAGAAGATAACCGTGATCGCGGCAAAAAATGTCCTGCCAAAATTGCTCGGCCGGTTTGAGGCAGGCTTGTCGGTAAGGACTCCGGAGTTTGGTTTTTCAAGAAAATTAAGATCTGCCAATATGCGAAATCTTCGCGGCTTCAGGGCATACGCCTATCGCCGGAAAAAAATTAAAAAATCATTATCAAAATCTAGAGAGCTATTTCGCGGAGCGCGAGGCCGACCGCAACCGAAAAGTGCGGCGACACGTCCCGAAGAATCGGCTGCATGAATTGCGGATACACCGTCCGCTTGAACGCGTTGCCGGCGCTTACCTCAACTCCGAACACTTTCGCCGAGAAATCAACGATCCCCTTCAGCTTTGCTCCTCCGCCCGTGAGAAGCACCTTTTCAACCTTCCGCTCATTGTCACGATTATACGCGATGACAAGCCGTTCAATCTCATGAAAAAGAACTTCTATCAGCGGTTCAAGGATTCCGACAATCTCCTGCTCTTCAAGTTTCTCGGAAAGGCCGACTTCATTCTTAAAATCTTCCGCGCGCTCATGGCTCACATGAAGGCCGGTGGCGAGCGCCGAGGCGAATGATTGTGACCCACGGTCAATTGTATGATTCACCCTGATGATTCCCTGGTCAACGATCGTCGCCGTCGTAATCTGATGCCCGAAGTTTATGATAAGCGTCGGCGTCCGGTCGGCTCCGACGAGCGACCTCGCTATGCTGAACGACTCTACTTCAATCGCCCTGATTTCAATGTCCGCCGCTTCGGCAATCCGTTGGTACTTCCCGATAATGTCGCGAGGAACGGCAACGAAGAGAACTTTCATCTTCGGCGACTCCTCCTCGTCTTCTATAATAACCCAGTCGGTGAACACTTCGGATTGGGGAATCGGAATGTATCTCCGCGCCTCAAACGAAAGTGTCGATTGCTGCTCTTCTTTCGGTATTTTGGGGAGCTCGGCAAGCGTAATGAAGCTCGCATTCGCCGGTATGCTGAAAACCGCCTGCCGTGAAGTCACATTTGACTCCTTCATGACGTCTTTCAGCATTGCGACGATGTCTTGGTCCAAGAACCGGAGAAACCCGCTTAGCGTTGCGGACGTATCCATGTTCTTGAGATATCCCTCGCTTTTCAATTGACCGTAGGTTTCAAGCACCGCGCGGTCGTCCTTCTTCTTCAATTGTACAACCTTGACAGATGACAGTCCAATATCAATACCCACAAATCCGTCCGATGAAAACGAGGACCCCGAGAAGATATGCTTCGGAAATGAGAATTTTTTGAGAAATGAAAAATCCATCTGAATTCTGCGTTCTAAGGCGCGAAAGATATTCTTAAAACCTT
>JBBUDR010000052.1:0-3783 GCA_038057195.1 Patescibacteria group bacterium | reverse complement strand
CATAGGGAGGAATACTCCCACTTATCCACAAAAATCTTCTCATAAACGAATGAAAGGCCTTTACGAGTCGCTTCTTGATATCCTTTTCCCAAAGACATGCGCGTCGTGCGGGGCCAGCGACAGCTTTTTCTGCGAACCATGCGAAAGGGCTCTTCATATATTCTCTCCCCAATGCCTTATCTGCGGTTCGCGGAACATGGATGCGACTGTCTGCCTCTCATGCAGGAGGAAAACTGCCCTCTCCCATTTTTACGCGCCCTTTTCATATAAAGATGTCGGCATACGAAACGCCATCCACCGATTAAAATACGACCGAATGAAGTGGTACGGGCCGTTTCTCGGCTCCTTCATCGCAACCGGACTTTCTCTATATAAAGTCCGCGTACCGAAGAACACAATATGCATTCCGATCCCCCTTTATTCTTCGCGCGAACGAAAACGCGGATTCAATCAATCGGAGCTCATCGCGGAATCTCTCTGTGAACATCTTGGCATACCGCTTGAAAAAAATATTCTCTTCCGAATAAAGGAGACAAAATCCCAAGTGGAACTCAATAATCACACAGAGCGCGCGATAAACATGAACGGCGCCTTCTCTATTGAGAGACCCGAATTGATTTCTCAAAAAACAATTTTTCTCATTGATGATGTTGCGACATCGGGAGCGACCCTCAATGAAGCGGCATTCGCATTGAAGAGCGCCAGAGCGCGTTCCGTATGGGGACTCACAACCGCGCACTAGTAATAGAGAAAAAAAAGTGATATAGTAGCTCGGTAATTTCACATTAGATGTATGGCGGAGGCGTGGGTTGAATGCGAATGAGCATTCAACGGGCGGCAAAGGCCGCCCCGGCAGACACCGCTCGACAAATTTTTGATCGAGGCTCTGCCCGAGACATTAAAGAGAGGTGGCTGAGCGGGCTTAAAGTAAAAAATTAAGAACAAAGCGGAGGCGTGGCTGAGCGGTCGAAAGCGGCACCGTGCTAAGGTGTTAGAGATGAAAGTCTCTCAGAGGTTCGAATCCTCTCGCCTCCGCTTTGTTCTATAATTATGGATACTCTTCCTCCCGTCTCCGCCATACATCTAAAATACGGAGGATTGGCCGAGTGGTTTATGGCGTTGGTCTTGAAAACCAATTGGGGAGTAATCCCCTCGGAGGTTCAAATCCTCCATCCTCCGCTCTGCAGGAAACTTTATTGTAATCTGTTGCCCATACTGGTATCGTGATAGCATGAGAACTACTCAAAGAAAGGGAGATATAGCAGTTTCCCAAGCTATCGCCCGTTTTACCAAAATGGGCTATGATGTAGCGTTGCCGCTCACAGAATCCGCTTCTTATGATTTAATAGTTGATATTGGGCAAACATTAAAAAGAGTTCAGATACGATATTCGGGCACAAGAGAAGTCCCCTTGCGGAGAATACATTCCAATTCAAAAGGATATGTAATTAAAAAGACAAAAGTAAATGCGTACGACTGGCTATATATATTTAAAAATACTGGGGAAGAATATTTAATTAAACAATGTTTCGTTAATCGAAATTCAATTGTACCGACAAAGGAGTGGCTACTTAATTAAAATATTTGTCTTGAATCCTTCCACCTCCGGCAGATGTCCAAGTTAGAACCATGGAAAATATAAATCAAACAATATTAAGCAAAGATAGCGAATGGAGCGTAATTGATGGAGAACCTTGCCGAGCAAGTGGTTTTGAACCTACAGCCTCAGTTCAAAATAAAAAAGTCATAGCCCTTAATTTAACTAATCCATATGCTTCAGTAATTTTGGAATGCAAAAAGAGTCCGGGAAAGATTAAAGGACTTATTACTCACAAAATTGACTTTATACACCTCTGGGCTGCGTTCAAAGAAAGGGGCATATCTGAAAATGAAGAAGTTTTGATTATATGGACGACAAAACACTACAAATATAAACTTCTAAAGTTTTTTGCTCTGGCATATCCCAAAATATGGGTAATGATCTGTCCGAAAGGGGCTTTAGAAATAATGGTTGATCAAAACTGGAAACCTGAATTAACAGGTGATGCTCGATGGAATGCTATGAGACCAATTATGGAATGGAAACCGCAAATAATGAAATAAAAAAATAAGAAAGACCACTTTGTTCCACAATTTCTCCTTAGAAATTTTGCTGTAAGGCAAACCGACCAAGAATCTGGCCTAGTATATATTTATAGAAGACCCAACTGAAATCCATGAAAAAAGAAATATTTCAAACAAAAAATTTCATAGTTGAAGCAGTTGATAAACCACACGTGTCAAGAACTGATGGTGGACATATTATAATTTCTCCGAAAGTACGATTAGTTGATCGTACACAACTTGCTCCCGGATTAGCTATTGAATTGATGAGACTAACCATGGTTGTTGGCGAAGCTATGACTACCGAACTCAATAAAAGAGGCATTGATGTCGGTAGAATAAATTATCAGGATAATGGAAACTGGAGCGTGTTTAAACCAGAAGGTCCATATCTTCATATTCATTTATATGGAAGAGCAAAAAGTGCAAAAATTCATACATGGGGTGACGCTTGTTACTTTCCTCAAAGAGAAACTGGATTCTATGATTCTTTTGAGTCACTAAATGACGGTGATGCTGAAGAAATAAAGAAAGAGATTGAATTAATTTTCAAAGAAGACAAATATCAGGATGAGAATTGGCACTTGTAAAATAGCTGCCATATCCAATGCGGCGGGTTATAACTAATGATAGAGGTAAACGCATTTTATGCGATGGAAGTTGGAAAAATTCACACTTCCATAAAACATTCTTGATGCCAGTGGGTTTTCTGAGCAAAATCAGGAATGTCGAAGTAAGCAGAATTTTCTTTATAAACCAATCTTAAATTTCGCATAATTTTATCAATAACTGCCAAGTTTAATCGTTTTGCCGGTTCAAAGTTCCGGCAATCGTGCCCGCCAGAAGTTTTTAGTATCGGATGCCCCAAGTACTCAAAGTTCCATCTTTAAGTTAAGATGTAACCATGAATTCAGGAGTAAAAAACATCTTTTTATGGATTAGTGTTTTGTCTGGTGCTCTCATTGGCGGATTTTTAATAACGTAATAAATATCATTAGTCTTTTTGTAATGATTCTGATTTTAACTTTTTGGGAGTAAAATAATTTTATGAAACTTGGCATCATCTTAGAATCAAACAAACCGGAGCACGCATGGAATACATTCCGTTTTGGAATTACCGCACTCAAGGCCGGTCATCAAGTAGAAATCTTTTTGATGAACGAAGGGTCAGAACTTGATACCATTCCCGACAGTAAGGATTTTGATATTTCGGCAAAAGTTACAGAATTCAAAGAATTAAAAGGTGGAATTTATGCTTGTGGCACTTGTCTCAAAGTGCGTGGCAAAGAAGAAAGTAAAGTTTGCCCGGTCTCCACAATGTCCGACTTGCTTAAAATGGTCGAGAGTTCGGACAAAGTTTTAGTATTTGGCTAACACAATGATTATGAAAAAAATCATTTTCACAATTCTTGCCGCAAGCGTTATTGGGTCGTTTGCCACAAGCGCAAACGCTCAAATGATGGGCGGGTTTTCCAATTCTGGTGCCGATTGGGGAAAAAATAGTTGAGCACACGCTCCGAGAAAAAAAAGGATTTAACCTAGCAGTTAAAGAATTTGCCGCCAAAGAAATTGCTAAAATATATTGAATAAAGTGATGGAACTCGCAAAACCAAACATGGAGATACGCGATGATTCTCCGCAGGTAATCGCTCTCCCGCCATTCATTTACCTGAGCGGGCT
>JBBUDR010000051.1:0-1059 GCA_038057195.1 Patescibacteria group bacterium | reverse complement strand
CCCTAAAGGACTGCGTTTTGTAGCCAATCGCTTCGCTCTTGGACAAAACGGGAGCCCTAAAGGACTGCGTTTTGTAGCCAATCGCTTCGCTCTTGGACAAAACGGGAGCCCTAAAGGACTGCGTTTTGTAGCCAATCGCTTCGCTCTTGGACAAAACGGGAGCCCTAAAGGACTGCGTTTTGTAGCCAATCGCTTCGCTCTTGGACAAAACGGGAGCATTCGCACTGTGTCCCGTATAAAAACTTGTGGGCCCATGGGCCTGTAGTTAAGTGGTATAACGCGTCATTCGCATTGACGAGGCGCGAGTTCGATTCTCGCCAGGTCCACAAGTTTTTGTACAGGATTGACGAGGCGCGAGTTCGATTCTCGCTAGGTCCACCAAACGAAACTTATTTGGAATTAAAGAAGCGGAGCGATTTTGCGGAAGCCAAAATCGCGCTACTCATTGATGCAAAATCACACACTAGATGAATACTTAGATCTTGTAGATGAAAACGACAATGTGGTTGGAAAAAAGAAGCGATCAGAAGTTTACGCAGAACATCTTTCCAACTTCCGAGTTGTAAATGTCTTTATTGTAAACTCAAAAGGAGAAATATGGATACCTCGCCGCACTGCTGATAAAAGAATCTTCCCATTGTGTCTCGATATGAGTATGGGAGGACATGTAGAGAGTGGCGAAACCTATGAAGATGCTCTGAAACGGGAAATGCAGGAGGAGTTAAATATTGATATTGATAAGACTCCGTTTCGGTTTCTCGGTCACCTAACCCCATTAAAAGATGACGTTTCAGCATATGAGAATGTGTATGAAGTAAAAATGGACGAAACGCCAAATTTTAATAAAAATGATTTTATAGAATACTTTTGGCTAACGCAAAAAGCGCTTTTTGAACGAATCGCAAACGGCGAAAAAACTAAAAATGATTTGCCAAAATTGGTGAAGATTTTTTATAAAGAGTAAATTTTTTTAATTGTCGCGGTTCTTTTTCAAACAAACACCACAAGTTTTTGCACGGGATTAACGAGGCGCGAGTTCGATTCTCGCCAGGTCCACCA
>JBBUDR010000050.1:0-9517 GCA_038057195.1 Patescibacteria group bacterium | reverse complement strand
CGAGTGAGCGGGACATATCGGCTTCCTGATGAAAGCGTTTCCGTAAAAAGAAAAGAATCCCCCCACCGACGAGAATACTGCATAGAAGCGCGTAGAGAAAGAAAAGAAGAAGGCTCATTATATACCCTTCGGATTATATCCGCTTTATTTTTTGAAATTCCAGCAGCTTGTCATAATACTGATCGGCAAGGCGGTCGTGAAGCTCGTCCAAGAGATACTCCCCTCCTTCAAGACTAAGCGCGGTCTGAATCGCATCTTTCGGATGTTTTTCAAACGCCATATAGAGGAGCGCCTTCATCTCTTCTTCTTTTTTGACGCCTTTCACATCATCATCTCTCTTTGTATTCGCAACGGGTGATGATTGCGCGTCCCCCGCCGCGCGCACGCTGTCGGCGAGCTCATTGAAGCGCTCGCGGAAAACCTCCTTGAACACCTCTTTGTCGTTTTTCATATCCGTCATGCCGACTGCTTCCTTCTTCTTCTGCAGGCGCCGCTCGAGCTCGGCAATCTCCTGTCGTGCGCCCTCTTGAAAATGCATCATGTCCATCCCCTTATTATAGATTATTCACGGAAGGAGAGGAAGAGTGTATACTATGCGTATCTATGACTCGAAAAACGGAAATTGCGATTTTCGGAATCATCTTTCTTCTCGGGCTTTTCTTTCGATTTTTCAACATTACCGAAACGCCTCCGGGGCTCTATCCTGATGAGGCGATGAACGGCGGAAACGCGCTGGAAGCCCTCTACGCGCCCCCACCCGCCGGCGGATTCAAGGTCTTCTATCCGGAGAATAACGGACGCGAGGGCCTCTTCATAAATATCCAAGCCCTTTCAGTGAAGATATTCGGGGAACATCCGTGGTCGCTCCGAATCGTCTCCTCCCTCATGGGGACACTAACAATCCTTGGAATCTACCTCCTCACTCGCGAGTTGTTTCAACTCGCTTCTCCATATCTATTCCGCTTCGCACTCTCCCCGCCTCTCGTCGCGCTCTTTACAAGCTTTTTTCTCGCGACAAGCTACTGGCACATAAACTTTTCGCGGATAGGGTTTCGGGCGATTATGCTTCCGCTTGTTATCGCATTCGGATTTTACTGGCTTTTCAAATCGCTCCGCACCGGATCAATCCCGTCTCTCGTGCTTTCAGGGATCGTCTTTGGGCTTGGATTCTATACATACATTGCCGTACGATTCGTGCCATTCATCGGCATCGCTGTGCTTGCGCTCGCTTTCTGGCACTGGATCAGAAAGCGAAAGACCGCGATGGAACATACTCCCTGCGTCCCCTGCCTTTCGGCGCTGCTTG
This sequence comes from Patescibacteria group bacterium, assembly GCA_038057195.1. Lineage (GTDB taxonomy): Bacteria > Patescibacteriota > Minisyncoccia > Sungbacterales > JBBTQR01 > JBBUDR01. The sequence continues at coordinate 8,211 of JBBUDR010000050.1, read as the reverse complement.
TCCTCATCATGATTGTGATGGGCATCCCCATCGGATATTACTTCCTCCAGCATCCCGCGGACTTCACGGGACGCGGCGGGCAGGTGTCGGTCTTTTCCGCCGAGCATCCGCTCGCCGAGTTTGCAAAGTCGACCGCTCTCTCGCTCGGCATGTTCAATGTGCGGGGAGACTGCAACCCTCGCCATAATTTCAGATGCCAGCCGGAGACATCACTCCTCGTCGGCATCTTCTTTCTCGTTGGACTCTTTATTGGAATGAGAGAGTTGCTGAAAAAGCAGTATTACGAGAACGATTTGAACGGATTGATGCCGTTTTTCTTTCTCCTTACGGCATTTTTCTTCATGATGCTTCCGGCAACGCTGACGAGAGAAGGAATCCCACACGCGCTCCGATCCATTGGGATGATTATTCCCGTGATGATGTATGCCGGATTGGGAGCGGCGTGGCTGTGGCAGAAATCAATGGCATACATTGATGAAAATCTCCGCGACCCGAGAAATTCCGACCGTTATAAACAGATCCGGCGAATCCGGAGCGAGGCGCACATTCTTCTCATCTCCCTCGCGCTCTTTATCGCATCCGGGAGCTTCTTTACCTATTTCATCGCGTTTGCCGGGAGTGACGACGCGTACGGCGGATTCTCGGCTGATATCTCGACAATCGGCGAATTCCTCAACCAAAAGCCTGACGATTTGAAGAAATATGTTATCGTGAACGGAGGAGGAGACCCCGTGCGCGGAATCCCGATATCCTCCCAGCCGATTATGTTTTTGACCCATACATTCCTTCCTGAAGACCAAAACACGCGAAATCTCCGCTATGTTCTTGAAAGTGATATTGCATTGATTCCGAATGAGCACCCACAACTCATCGTCCCCGTCAGAGAAACAACAGAGGTGATGGAGAAAGTTCATGCAAAATTTCCAAAAGCGCGGGTACGGCACGCGAACGGAATAACGGTGATTGAAAATTAAATTATACGCATTGTATTATGAAAAATTTTGCATCGGATTACGCCGCCGTCATCATCCTTTCGGTGATGGCGATTCTCCTCGTTGGGTCGGCATGGAATGATTCGGCCATTATGGATGAGCTCTCGCACATCTCTGCTGGATACTCGTATGTGACCGAGCTTGATTACCGCATCAACCCGGAGCATCCGCCCCTCATGAAGATGCTCTCCGCAGTCCCGCTCCTGTTTCAGAATATCAGTTTTCCCGTTCTTTCGGATGCATGGCAGAAAGACGTGAACGGGCAGTGGGACTTGGGACGCATCTTCCTCTATGAGTCGGGAAACGACGCCGATTCAATCATCTTCTCCGCGAGAGTTCCTATTATGATCCTTTCAATCATCACCGGATGGCTCCTCTTCTCGTGGACGCGGCGGCGGTTCGGAAATAGAGTCGGGCTCCTAACGCTCGCGTTCTTCGCGTTTTCCCCGACCGTCATCGCCCATTCGCGGTTCGTCACGACGGACTTGGGAGCAACGTTCGCGTTTCTCATCGGCATCGTCGGACTCGTCAATTTTCTTGAAAACCCGAGTTGGAAGAGCGCCCGATACGCGGGGATTCTTTTCGGTATCGCCCAGCTCTTGAAATTTTCCGCCGTCCTTCTCGCGCCGATATATGTCATTGTGTTCATCTGCTGGCTCCTCGCGAAGCGCTATGAGTTCCAACATACCTATGGAGCATACCTGAAACACCTCATCCCAAAATTTATATTCATATTCGTCGTCGGAGCGCTGACCATATTCCCCTTGTATGAATACGCAACGTGGGACCAGCCACCCGAACGGCAGAAGCACGACACATCACTCATCCTTACATCATATGCAACCGGACCAAAGTCACTGCAAGAAGCGTGCACGCACATAAGAAATCTCTCTCGCTGTCCGGCCGAGCTCGTCATCGCGGGATCGGATAAACCTATCCTCCGCGCATACTCGGAATATCTCCTTGGAGTCCTGATGGTGACTCAGCGCTCATCGGGTGGGAACACATCGTACTTTCTCGGAAAAATATCCAATGAGGGATCTCACTGGTACTTTCCGATTGCCTATGCATTGAAAGAGCCGTTGCCGATCCTTATTATGGTGATGCTCGCATTTTACCTTTCACTTCATCGGCTCCAGCACGTGCGGAGATTTTCGTGGGACGCCACGGGTACATGGATCGAACAGCATATCGTCGAGTTCTCGTCGCTTACCGTCATCGCAGTCTATTGGCTCTTTTCCATCAAAAGCCCTCTCAATATCGGCATCCGGCACGTCCTCCCAACATTTCCGTTTATCTATCTTCTGACATCAGTTCAGATCGTCCGATGGCTTGATGAAAACAATATGCATAGCAAAGACACCATAGTAGGGTGGTTCAAAGAAGCGGGAAAGATGGCGCTTTCATATATCGCAAAGCATTATGCGATTGCCGTTCTTCTCTTGTGGCTCGTCCTCGGAACGCTCTTTGCCTTTCCAAACTATCTCTCCTATTATAACGAGCTTGTTGGAACGGATAACGGCTACCGGTACATCGACGACTCAAATTACGACTGGGGACAAGACTTGAAGCGTCTGAAAGATTTCGCCGATGACCGCGACATCCAAACGATTGCGCTGGATTACTTTGGCGGAGGAAGCCCGAAATATTACTTAGGCGACCGATTCGTACCTTGGCAATCCTCAAGGGGCCCCGCGCACGGATGGTTCGCAATCTCGGCATCCTTTTTGCAGGGAGCGACGGGAACTCCCGTACCCGGACTCGAGATAAGGCCGGAAGACACATACTCATGGCTCCGGGGACAAGCACCCGTTGCCCGCGCGGGAACATCAATCTTCATTTACCAGCTTCCGTAACATATAAACATACTCCGCGATGACATCGCGGAGTATTGTATGATGAAAGAAAAAAAATGAGCCCGTTCCTGAACGGGCCCCGTGCTTGTCTCTGAGCGCAGCTGGGTATACATAGCAGTTTTGTAAGGGCTCGGCAATTAGTCGCAGTAAATGATCTGAAGGACGAATTGGATATGCCGTATCCCCTCAAGCTCTGGAATATGGGAGATATCCATCACTCTCCTGACAATCTCCCGGTGCTTTTTCGTCGTTAGGACTTCTTCAACCTCGCTGGCGTATTCTTGATGCGGAGTGAGAAGTTTTTTTCCGGCATATACCCGCGCCTTCAGCTCCTGAATGAAGAGCTCTTTAATATCTTCTTCGGGATTTTCCGAATGGACGCTTGTTTCGCAACCGAAATAATCGCAATGGGCGATATAACGACCCTTACTACCGTGCCACAAAAGCACGGTAAGCAGGAGTGTCCCCGGCTTATCCATGCTTCTACCTCCTTAAAATGTACATGTTAGAGAACTAACCGTACATTCTGCATACCGTAAAAATGAGAGTTTGTAAACCCCCTCTCCATGAAGCGGTAGGAGATTACGGAGAAGGTCAGTTGATGTCCCTTGCTATGCTTTTTGTGAGAGAAAGTATCTGACTCGAGTATCTAAGGCAGATAGTTCGGGCTCCTCCTTTTGCAGGACATGTTGGTCTTCCGCTGATGTACGCTCGCGCAGCGCGTTGCTCTCCCGCTTCGGTTTTTGTGGTTGCGCCGGCATCGGCAAGATAAATCGCGGAAGCGGTGAATGCGTCTTCGATGTTCCATGGATTTGCCGGTTTATGGCCGGTCAGCTTCGAAACCCGATTTTCAAAAAGAAGCCATGTTGATGGCAAGAATTGCGCGGGCCCCATCGCCCCCCCGCATCCCGCGCCATTTGAATATTTGCGAGACACAGGCATTTTAACAGGATCGAATCCAAGCTTTTCGGTAATCGAAAAAAACGCGGTTTTTTGCTTCTCCGCCGTCGACGGCTTCTCCAAGTTCACATAGCAGTTATACAAATCTGTCCGCCAGTTTCCCGTACCGATATGCGTCCCGGCCGTGATGACCTGGTCCGCGTACTGTCGGCCTGTCTCAACTTCCAAAAGCGCTAAAAGAAACTCCGTTCTGATGCCAGCGCGCTTCGCGGCAAGCTCCGCAAACTTCAATGCGTCTTCCGCGGATACTCCGGTCCGTTCCAAATAGAACAGCTGGCTCTTTAAGGACGCGAGATTTTTCTTTTTCTGAGAGAGAATTGACTGAAAGAGCGCTTCTTTTCCCTTTGTGAGCTTCAAGAGCTCGCTTTTTTCTTTTGAATTCTGCGCTATCACGCGGCGCTCAACCTCGCGAAGAGACTTCAACTGGCCCTCCTGCTCCTTATACTGCTGGAGCTCGTCACGCGCCGTTTCAGCCGAAGATTTCATAACCCGCATATCGCTCAACGCGTTTTTTATCTCCGCTTGGATATTCTCTAGATTATTTTGTGAGGAAAAAAACTGACTCAGACTTGAATACGAAAGAAGCGCTTCAATTAAAGACGCGCTACTTTCTTTATATAGCGTCATGACGTTTGCGCGAAGATTTTCACGAATAGTTATTATCTTTTTCTGTAGCGTTGAGATGGTCTGGTTCTTCTGACCGATATCCGCTTCCGTCTGAGCAATTTCAAGAGAAAGCTGCTTGATCTCCAATTGGCGTTTCTTGTATTCGATATCAATGATTGAGAGTTCGCGGGCGAGAGTTTCTTTCTTTCCCCGCGTTTCGCCCAATTGATTATCAAGATTATCTATATCCTTCTGTAGCTGGTCCATCTGCTGCTGGATGGACGCCTTTTGAATATCGCTCGGCGCGGCATATGAAAAAGCCGGAATAAAAAATCCGGCAATCATCGCAATGAGAGAAATTTTTAAATATGTTCTAAGGAAATTCGCAAACGAAGATGAGTGTTTCATTGTTCGCCGTGTTAAGCCGATTTCCTCCGTTTTAGAGAGCAGTTACTTCCCTTCCGCCGCCGATGCCTCCTTTTGTTTCGCTTCTTTTTCCGCCTTCTTCACTTCGGCCTCGGTCTTCACTTCAGCGACAGCCTCTTCCGTGGCCGCGGCGACGACCGACTCTTCAAGAACGCGCGGAGCTTCCGCGATGGCAACGATGTCCTCGGCATGCGCGCGCGTCTTCACGCCCTTCGGAAGAGAGAGGTTGCTTACTGTGAGGCGGTCTCCCGTTTTTGCGAGCAACTCGATATTCACCGAAATCTCGCGCGGAAGATCTTCGGGCAATGCCGTGACATCAAGCTCCTGCAACACTTTCAAGATAAGGGCGCCTTCCGCCTTGACCGCCGGAGACTCGCCGATGAAGATCAATGGGATCTTCGCGTGAATCTCCTTCTTCATGTCGACTGCGTAAAAATCCGCGTGAATCGGACGGAGAGTGATGGGATCCTGTTCAATATCATGAATAAGGACATTCACCTTCTTTGAATCAAGATCGAGCTGGATAAGGCTTGATTCACCGGCCTCCTTATATATTTTCTGGAAGTCTAAAAGTGAGACGGAGATCGCCTCGTTTTTTGCGCTCGGGCCATACACGACCGACGGCAAAAATCCTTCCGCGCGCACTTTCTGTGGAGTTTTTGAGCGTATATCCCGTTTTGTCGCTTTCAGAGTTAACATAGAGAACCTTCAGCGCCCCCCCCCCGCATTTCAAGAATGGACGGTATCGGCATGCTAAAGTAGCTTGTACTGTAGCATATCCGACAAAAAAAGGAAAGCTGGCGGAAGAAAAAAACCTATATTGCGGTGCCTTTACTGCCCGATAAGGTTCGGGGGCGTACGCCCCTCAAAGAACGCCACAATATTCTCAGCGGCAAGGGCCGACATCTTGGCACGTGTCTCTTCCGTTGCCGACGCGGTATGTGGGGTAAGAATCGCGTTTGTCAGGTTCTTCAGCCCCGGAGAGAGCTCGGGCTCATGTTCGTACACATCGAGCGCAGCCCCGCGAATAACCCCATTCGTCAGGGCTTCCACGAGCGCTGGCTCGTCAATGACCGGGCCTCGGGAGGTATTCACGAGATAGGCGGTCGGCTTCATCATGGAAAGACGCTCCTTATTCATCAGGTGCTTCGTAGAAGGAAGAAGTGGAACATGGATGGAAACAAAGTCGCTTTGTTTAAGAAGCTCCTCGGGAGTCGCGCAGAATGCCGCGCCAACCTCTTTTTCGAACTCCTCATTCCGCTTTACGTCGTAATACAAAACATTCATGTTGAAGCCCTTTGCTCCATGATAGGCGACGCGGGAGCCGATACGTCCGAGCCCCAGGATCCCGAGTGTTTTATGAGAAACATCCTGTCCTAAAAAAAGAAGCGGCGCCCATCCGTTATACTCTCCCGCCCGCGTGAAGCGATCGGACTCCGGAATGCGATGAGCAAGCGCGAGAAGAAGCGCGAAGGTATGCTCAGCGACGGTCTCTGTTAAAACCCCCGGAGTGTTCGTTGCTTGGATATTTCTTGCTTTCAACGCCGGAAGATCGAGATTATCGAACCCGACGGCGTAGTTCGCTACAATCTTTAATTGAAGCCCGATGCCATCAAGAACCTCCGCGTCAATTGTATCGGTCAGAAGACAGAGAAGCGCGTCGGCGCCATGCGCCATTGCAATAAGCTCTGACTTTGACAACACCCGATCTTCATTATTAACCTCAATCTCGAATCCTTTTTCCTTGAGAAGATTAATGCCTCTCTCCGGAATCTTCCTTGTTACGAAAACTTTTGGCATAGTGTCTATAGTATTATTTTTTATTTGATATTGAAATACGTTCTATTCAATGGTGAGGGTCGCAAGTATGCTCTTGTACTCGTTGATGATAGCTTGCATATCCCCGCTTACGCGCTCTTTTTTCATCAAGAGCGTCGCTGTGTAGAATTGACTGCCCTTCAAAAGAGTTGCTTCGTAGATATCATTCTTTTCATCGCCATCATGATATCGAAAAACAAGCGCCCGATCCCCCCCTAAGGACGCCTCTTCAATAGAGTCCATTTGGTACTCCAGCTCCTGAAGCGCCGATATGCGCGCAACCCGATAGGCAAGCATGCTATCCCCGCTCTCAATGGAATCTTCCGATGAGAATACCACGATCGCGCCCTCGCCTTCGCGGATAATCGTGCTGCCCCGCTGGTTTTCCATCCGCCAGTTCAAAGGAAATCGAACGGATGCTTTTCCAAAGCCGAAGCGGAGAGATGGCCAGCCAGCATCAAGGACCGTATCCGGAAGAAAAAAGACTCCTGATGGCTTCGATGCTGCCGCTATCGCCTGAATATCGCGTTTTTCCTTGTCGCTCCCTCCGACGATACTCGCCAAGTACACGACAAAACCAATAAGTAAGAGAATGACAAACGGTTCAAGCCATTGTCGCATGAAATCGCCGAATCCCTTGGATTGCTTCATTGAAATCCTCATAAAGCGTTGTAATCAGTATACCAAAAATCCGTCATTTTTTCTTCCGAGCGGATAACGGATGCGATACCATTAAAAGAGCGTAGGCGGAGAGAAGCGCCGGAAAAACGATACCCGCGGTCTCGGCGCGAAGCGTTGTTTGAAAAAGGGACGCGATATGAATTCCAGAAGACTCTGCTCCCGCAATTTCAACATCGGTAAATCCTCCCTCGGGACCAAGGAATATATGCACCGCTCGCTCGCTTTTTTTTATAAGAGATGCGATATCAGAGAACTCCGCTCGTCGTGCAGACGGATGGAAGAGTATACCCGACTCGGATGCATTGAAGGCCCGAAGAGAGTCCTCAAATGAACAAGGTTCAAAGAGAAGCGGGAGTACGGAGCGCCCGCTTTGTTCAGTGGCTTCTCTGACGATTTTCCGAGCGCGCTCCAGATGAAACTCCTTCCGGATTGACCGTTCCGTTATACATGGGCGAAACTCTGAAATACCGATCTCCGTCCCCTTCTGAAGCACCAGCTCTGTCATATCTTTCTTAATGAGCGCGTGATGGAGGATGATGCGCATGGGAAGTTCCCGCCTGTTCGGAAGTTCCTCCTTTATGAGCGCGCGGACGCCTTCTTTCGTATAAAAAACGATCTCCGAAAGAAAATCCCCGCCCATACCGTTAAAAAAAATAACCGTCTCTCCAGGACGGATGCGAAGCACCTTTGTCAGCTGGTGCGATATTTGGAGACTATCTATAAATGCTTCGCCGACATGAAGCTCTTGATTGACATAAAACCGATGATGCATGTGATTGTATGAAGCGAAGCGAATGCAATCACTTCACAATGCAAGCCGGATACTGATACTGTGCGGCTTGTAGTGCGAAGAGTCCTTATTATTTTATGAA
>JBBUDR010000049.1:0-4265 GCA_038057195.1 Patescibacteria group bacterium | reverse complement strand
GGCGATGTCAGCATGGCTCGCGGTCCGTTGGACCCGAACAGCTCGCAGTCAAAGCAGGTCGGAACGACAGGATTCGTCTTCTCGTCCGTCCGCATGACCGCTGGCTCGGCTGAAAAAGTATACTTGAACTCTATTCGATGGAACCAGACGGGTTCTGCCGCTACGTCGGACTTGGCGAATGTCATGACCTATGTGGAAGGAACTGCGTATCCAGTCACGGTATCGTCTGACGGCAAGTACTACACCTCGGTCTTCCCGGGAGGCATTCTCGTTGATAAGGGACTTTCGAAAGAAATCTACATCAAGGGAGATGTCGTCGGCGGATCGGGACGAACCGTCAAGATGGACGTCTACCGAAACACCGACTTGAATGTCGCTGGCGAGACCTATGGATTTGGTATCTCACCGGCAACAAGCGGCTCATCCGGAGTCTTTGGTTCCACGAACCCGTGGTACGCTGGCTCGACGATGACCGTTTCAAACGGAAACATCTCGGTTGCGAAATCATCGACAGTCACCTCGCAAAATGTTGCAATCAACGTCCCGGGACAGGTCTTGGGAGGATTTGATGTGACGGTGCAGGGCGAGGCGGTTTCAGTCGCGCAGATGATCTTCTGGTTCAACCGAAGTACTGGATCAGGCGCTGCAGCATCTACGCAGGACTTGACCAACGTTTCCCTCTACGATCAGAACGGAAAGGTTGTCTCGGGCCCGGCAGATATTTCAGCAAGCGCTGCAAAAGTGACCTTCTCAAACACGGTGACATTCCCAATCGGAACAGGCACCTATACCTTGAAGGGTAAGTATGGAACCGACTTTGCAAGCAATGACACCATTGCGGCGTCAACCACTCCGTCATCGGACTGGACAACTGTAACGGGTCAGGTAACCGGAAACACAATTACCCCATCGCCGACATCAGCTGTCACTGCAAACACTATGACAGTCAAGGCGGCTACGGTGGCGGTCTCCGTATCGGCAACGCCGATTGCGCAGACAGTTGTCTCCGGAGGAAGCCAATTCACGTTCGCGAACTACCAGTTTGACGGCACCGCCTCTGGCGAAGACGTCAGATTCGGAAGCGTCGGACTTGAATATCTTGCGGCAGACGGTTCAACAGCGACGAATCTCACAAACTGCAAGCTCTTTGACGGCTCAACGTCAATTACGACAGGCGGAAATCTCATAAACCCGACAGCATCGGCATCTTCCACGACATTCACTATCGACAACGCGGGCCTCATTATTCCGAAAGGAACAGTGAAGACCCTCGCGTTAAAGTGTGATATCGCGGGAGGCGCGACCGGATCCTACAAGTGGGGTATTCGGAGCGCTCCGACAGGAACAGGGCAGACATCAGGTCAGTCGGCAACAGTTACGGTAACCGCGTCAGTCGGTCAGTTGATGACCTTGACTGCGGGCGGATCGCTTTCTGTCACCTCTGACGCCTCATCTCCGTCCTACGCGAATGTTTCAGCTGGAACGAGCGGAAATATCGTCGGCGTCTTGAAGCTTCATGCGACAAGTGAAGTGGTCAATCTCACAAGGATTGCGCTTCAGATGTCAAACACATCGGCATCAAGCTCTCCTTCAAACCTTACATTAGTAACGCTGTTTGATGGCGCGACGCAGGTTGGAACAGCGGTCTTTACCGGTTCCAGTAGGTACGCAACATCAACTCTCTCGGGGACCTTCTCTATTCCGAAGGATTCCGACAAGCTTTTGACCTTGAAGGCGGATCTCGCCGGAATTGGCACATCGCTTGCGGGAACCCAGGGAGCATTGATTCAAATCAACTACGATGGAGCAGACACAACAGGAACACAGGGTACAGGACAGAGCTCAGGAACGACAATCAACCAGGGCTCATCGTCAGACACTGCGTTTGCTGGAGTGCGCGTCTTCAAGTCATATCCGACAGTTGCTCGGCTCGCGATTCCTTCATCGACTTTGATCACGGCAACCGGCGTCGATCTCTACCGCTTTAGCGTCACCGCTAACTTGGCAGGCGCGGTCGGACTTGGGCAGATCACGGTGAACATCGCGACATCGTCAACTCCGTCAGGGACCGCGTCAACGACTGTCACAAACTTGAAGGTCGTCGCCTACACTGATTCAGGATTCTCCTCGCCAGTGTCAGGATTCACGACTGCCGGACAGTTGAACACGACAGTCACAGGCCTTATTTCCAGCGGCAACACCGCCATCGGCGGAGCTGCAGGATTTAACGGATCGTCAGCTGGTTCTGCGGATGGATACCATCTTCAGATTCCTGCAGGATCAACATATTACTTCCGCGTGCTTGGCGACACTACCCTTACGGGAAGCGTCACCTCGGGCTCGGTTGTAACGAAGGTCCAAGGCGATTCAGCGTATCCGGCTGGTACTGCGGTGGCAAATCTTATGGATACCACCACAATCATCAACGGTGCGACTGGCGGTTCAGGACTCTTCATTTGGTCACCAAACGCGACCTCGACCTCCGGTCTTGGAACGCAGGACTGGACGAACGGTTACTTTATCTCCGGATTGCCTTCAACAGGCATGGATAACGTGACGATCTCGAAGTAATTCGAATCTCAGAGCAGAGGAGTTCTTGTGAAACTCTTCTCTCGAACAAAACCCCCTCGCAAGAGGGGGTTTTGTGTTGCCCGACAATCCCCAACAATCTTATTAAAATTGTTTCCAATTAATGAACGATCGTTCATTAATTGGAAACAATAAGTTTTTACTATATTTTATTATTATAATTTTTTCATCTATACTTGATGCATGATGCAAAACATAAAATATATTTTCGGGTTCATTATTCTTCTCGCCATCGGCTACGCCGCTCTCCAGTGGGTCAGGGATTATCAATACAAGCACAGCGCAGGATACGCCGCATCGCGATATTATGACGAGCTCCAACAGCGCTATCAGAATGATATCTATGGCGGAAGCACGCCCGAAGAAACTCTTTCGTTATTTACTGATGCTCTGAAGAAGGGAGACATTGATTTAGCAAGCAAGTATTTTGAGGTGAAAAAGCAGGATGAATGGTTAAAGAAATTCAACATTGCTAAAACAAATGGGAATTTAAATCTATATATGGATGAAGTACAAAAAGCTACTGCCGGGAAAGCAATCGCACCAGATAATTATTTATATACTGTTTTGAATAAAGACGGAGTTGCAAAATATATTATTTCTTTAGTAAAAAATACTAAAACTGGAAAATGGAAAATATCAGAGCTATAAAAATAATCATTGCCATACAAATGGGAGTGCTTCTCGGTATTCCCTTTTTTGCGCTTGCGTATGACCAATTCACAACTCATCCCGCGCTGACAAGCGAGATAGTGAAGTTTTATAACTATTCTTTTCCAAATATAAAATTATTAGATGAAGATAAATCTCTTATCATGCAGGGGAGCATTGATGAGGATAAGAATGTGAGGTTTTTGAGGCACTTCTATGATCCAGTTCATAAAAGGGGGTTAACATTGAATGACTTGCGTCTTCCAAGGGATCCGCAACTCGCGGGGCTTATCTTTGCCACTCAAGCACCATTTACCAGCTCAAAGGAGTGGGCGGAAAGTCCAGGTCTTCAGAATGGCAACGGTCTTTTCGCGTCTCTTTCGCAGCCGGTATTCTCCGGAGAAGATGATTTTTCTTGGGAGCGCTCTATCTATGAGTACGCGTGGGGAGACAAAAAGAGAGCCCTTTTGGGGCTCGGGCACATTCTTCATCTCTTGGAGGATGCGACGGTGCCTGATCACACGAGGAATGATCCGCATCCGCCGTTTCAGGAGTTTTTACCCGGCAATGCTCCGGAGGAGCTCAAGGTTCTTGCGGGGTTTCAGGCAAGTCCATATGAAATGTACGCGGAGAGATATACCATCAATACCATCAAGACGGCAGACAATCTGATACAAGAACATCAAAAACCAACTATAAAAGGTTCATTGGGAGAGTATTTTGATTTTTTGGCGACATATTCAAATAATAACTTTTTTAGTAAGGATACGATTTCAAACGATTTTTTTTCTTACCCAAATTTAAAAAAGTTATTTCCTATTAAAGATAAATTTGGAAATTATTTTGTTACGGATGATTCGGGTAGGATATTTTTTAGGTTAGAGGATATTGACGGAAAAATTTTTCCTCAACTTAATGATAATTTAGTCCTATCTTCTTATTGGTCCCACCTATCAAAACAAGCAGTATTGAATGGAGCGGGGGTCATACAGCTCTTTTTTAATGAGATTGAAAAAGAAAAAAAT
>JBBUDR010000048.1:0-5325 GCA_038057195.1 Patescibacteria group bacterium | reverse complement strand
CACCCATCTATGCATATAAGAAATTTTGTCATCATCGCGCATATTGATCACGGAAAGTCTACGCTCGCGGACCGCCTCTTGGAGGCGACAGGAACCATCGAGAAGCGGAAGATGCAGGCGCAGGTTCTTGATGCGATGGACCTGGAGCGCGAACGCGGGATCACAATCAAGCTTCAGCCGGTTCGGATGCTCTACAAAAAAAATGGCGAGGAGCATATCTTGAATCTCATCGATACTCCCGGGCATATCGACTTCACGTACGAGGTCTCCCGCGCTCTTGCCGCGGTGGAAGGCGCGGTTCTTCTCGTGGACGCGACGCAGGGGGTGCAGGCGCAGACGGTCGCGAACGTGCATCTGGCGGAGAAAGAAGGGCTCGCGATTATCCCCGTCATCAATAAGATCGATTTAAAAGAGGCGAGGGTCGAAGAGACCGAAAAAGAGATTCGCGCTCTTCTTCCAAGTGTTACAGGGGAGATTCTCAGAGTTTCCGGTAAGACGGGCGAGGGCGTTTCCGAGCTTCTTTTAGCGATCGTGGAGCGTATTCCCGCACCCGCTATGCATCCGGAAAAGCCATTCCGCGCGCTTATCTTTGATTCAAAATTTGACCCATTCAAGGGTGTTGTCGCGTTTATTCGCGTTGTCGATGGGATTGTAAAACAGTACGAGCGAATATCTCTTGCCGTAACGGGAGCGCGGGGAGAAGTTCTTGAGACCGGATATTTTCTACCAGAACTTTCTTCGCGCCCGATCATCTCTTCGGGGGAAATCGGCTATATTGCCACAGGACTGAAAGAGCCGGGGATTGTTCGGGTCGGGGATACGATACTTGGAAATGCGGTCGGTGAGCATTCCGAACTGGCTTTTCCGGGATATATCGAGCCCCAGCCGATGATTTTTGCGAGTGCGTATCCGGAAGACGCCGAAGATTTCGATGTGCTCCGCGATGCGCTTTCAAAGCTCCGGCTTTCGGATCCATCGCTTTCTTTTGAGATTGAATCGTCGGAGAGTCTCGGGCGGGGGTTTCGCATCGGGTTCTTGGGGATGCTTCATATTGAGATCATCAAGGAGCGTCTGAAGCGAGAGTACGGTCTTGATCTTATATTTTCAACCCCGTCCGTTCCGTACCGCGTAAAGATGAACGACGGGAAGATCGCGACGATTCACGCGCCCTCGGAAATTCCGGACGAGCATCTTCGCGAATGGATGGAAGAGCCGTGGGTGAAAATAGAAATTATCACCCCGAAGCGGTTTTTGGGAAATATCATGAAGATTCTCGAGCGGATAAGTGGGGTGTTCGGAGCGACGGAGTACTTGGGAGAAGACCGCATCCTCTTTCATTATGAGGCGCCATTACGAAGTATTGTCGTCGACTTCTACGACTATTTAAAGAGCGCGTCGGAGGGGTACGCATCCATGAGCTACGACATGATAGGATTTAAAAAAGGCGATCTTGTCCGCCTCGATATACTTGTCGCGGGAAGCCGCGTGAACGCCCTCTCCCTTATTCTTGAGAAAAGAAGCGCTCTTGAGGAGGGTAAGAAAATTCTTGAAAAGCTTAAAACATTAATTCCCCGCCAGCTTTTCATGGTCGCCCTTCAGGCGTCCATTGCCGGAAAGATCATCGCTCGCGAGAATATCGCCGCGTCAGCAAAGAATGTGACGCAGCATATGTATGGGGGCGACAGAACGCGGAAGATGAAGCTCTGGAAGAAGCAGAAAGAGGGAAAGAAGCGAATGGAGAGCGAAGGAGAGGTTGATATTCCCCATGACGTCTATCTGAAAGTCTTTCAGAAGTAGTGGGTATTCTAGGCGAAGGCGGGAAGCAGGAGAAATGCTATCATGGAGATGATAGTAGCGACTGCCGCGATAGAGAGTCCGATGTGCGCGATTTTTGATTTTTTCATTATGTTAGCGTTAATTTCTAAGATTTAAGGAATCTTTGGAATGAATGCTACAAAGTATAAATAAAATAAGGAATCTTCGCAATTCACGCTGTACGGTATCCATATATCCAGTGTGGATTGCGAAGTGATTTTTCTCGCTTCGCCCAGTAGAATCACGAAGTAGCTCTACTGGGCTTCGCTCATGCATTAAGGACTCTTCGGAATGAATACTGCAAAGAATAAATAGACAGCATTCATTCCGAAGTGATTTTCCTCGCTTCGCCCAGTAGAATCACGAAGTAGCTCTACTGGGCTTCGCTTCATACAATCATATGCAATTTTTCGATTTTTTTCAAAACGGGGAATGGCGGAAATGGAGGGTTCTTCTCGGGCTTTTGATTCTATTCGCAATTTTTTTCTTTGGAAATGCCATGTATGGCCTCTATCAGAAATCAGAGAGCATTCGGATTGAGCAGGAAAAAAAAGAAGCGGAACTCTCGGCTATCCGCGAGAAACAGAGCGCTCTCCAATCCGAAATCGATTTTATGAAGACGGACAGCGCTCTTGAGCGGGGGGCGAAGTCGAGGTTGAATTATAAGAAAGAGGGAGAGGAGGTCGTAGTCATTATTCCGGAGGCGGATCATCATGTATCCGGAACCCCCGATGTTGCTGCGTCATGGGTTTCGGAGGTAAAAAAGGTTCTCACGAACTTTTTCCGGCAGCTTGGATTGTAATGAATGCTTTGATTTTTTTCATCGCGTCATTCCGATTCTTTACCCATACTATGGCGGGATATTGCCGAAACCATGTCATTTGCCGTTTCGCGTACTGATTGATGGCGCGGAAAAGCTGTTCTTTCATTTTATCCCGAGTCAGTAATCCCTGCGTATATTTCGAGAGAAATCGATACTCAAGTCCCAACTTTGTGAGCCGCGCATGCGAAACGCCTTTCTGAAGAAGCGTTCTTACCTCTTTCACCATTCCATGCGTGAGCCGCGCCGTGAGCCGCGCGTCAATTCTTTTTTTGAGCTCCTGTTCGCTTTTTTTTATGCCGAGCATGAGTGCGTTGTAGCGCGGAACTTTTTTAAGCTCCGGAATCGGTCTTTTTGTCGTAGTGATGATTTCAAGGGCGCGGATGAGTCGGCGCTTGTTATGGCGGTCGATGGTCCGAGCGCGCCGAGGATCTTTTTTCTCAAGTACGGAGAAGAGCTCCTCTGTAGATTTTTTTTCAAGATGCGTGCGCAGTGCCGCGTTCGGCGGGACTTCCGGATAGGGGGCGCCATAAAGGACGGCGTCGATGTACATTCCCGATCCTCCGACAAGAAACGGAATTTTTTTCTTTTTTATTATCGCTTCGATTTTTTTTCGCGCGCGTTTCTCGTATTCCGCTACCGAAAAATTCCGTTTCAGGGAAACGGCATCAAGGAGGTGATGGGGGACTCCCTTCATCTTCTGCTTCGTTATTTTCCCGGTTCCAATATCGAGGTCCTTATATATCTGGCGGGAATCGGCGGAGATGATTTCTCCATTCAGCGCCTTTGCGAGAGAGACCGCGAGGTCTGACTTCCCCGATGCGGTCGGTCCAAGAATAACAATTAGAGGAATCTTTTGTGTTATCCTTCTTTCCGTCATTCTTACTGTTTCAGGGTTACTTCAGTAAGAAAATCATCAAGCGTTTTTTGTCCCTTGTCTCCGGCTCCGCGCTCTCTGACAGAGACGGTTCCAGCCGACCGTTCCTTCTCTCCAATGATAAGCATATAGGGGACTTTCTGCATCTCGGTTTCTCGGATTTTTTTCCCGATAGTCTCATTTTTTTCGTTGAATTGGACGCGGATATTCTTTTCTTCCAATATTCTCTTGATGTTTGCACAGTATCCGGTGACTTGATCGTTGACGGGAAGAATGGCAACCTGCACAGGTGAAAGCCAGAACGGAAACGCGCCCGCGTAGTGCTCGATCAAGAACGCAATAAACCGCTCGTGCGACCCCAATGGCGCCCGGTGAATGACATACACAGGTTTTTCTTTTCCGTCAGTATCCGTGTATGTCAGGTCAAAGCGTTCCGTAGCAAGAAAATCCAGCTGGTTCGTCGACGCGGTCTCTTCCCGGCCGATAATGCTTTTTATCTGGAAGTCAACTTTCGGCCCGTAAAACGCCGCCTCTCCCTCCACCTCGGTATACGGAAGGCCGGATTTTTTCATCGCGCTCTGTATCATATGGACGGCATGCCTCCATCCTGCCGGAAGATTTACGTATTTTTCCTTATTTTTTGCCGGAAGCGAAAGGCGCATATAGAAATCGGTAATGCCGAAAACCTCTTTATACCAGAACTCGTGGAGCTTCATCACATTCAGAAACTCTTCTTCTACCTGGTCTTCTCGGCAGTAGATGTGCGCGTCGTTTTGGGTGAATCCGCGGACGCGCAAAAGCCCGGCGAGCGTTCCCGAAAGCTCGTAACGGTATACGGTTCCATACTCGGCGTATCGGATAGGAAGCTCCTTGTAGCTATGCGGTTCCGTCTTATAGATCATGTGCGTATGCGGGCAGTTCATCGCCTTCAAGTAGTAGTTCCCGTCATCTAACTTCATTGGCGGGTACATACTGTCTTTATAATACGGGATGTGTCCGGAGCGCACATAAAGATCCTCTTTCGCGATATGCGGAGTGGCGACGCGCTGGTATCCCCACTTCTTCTCGACTTCTTTCGCGCGCCGCTCGATTTCATCTCGGATGATTGTGCCGTTCGGGAGCCATAGCGGAAGCCCAGGCCCTATTTCAGGAGCGAATGCGAAGAGCTTTAATCGTTCTCCTAAGACGCGATGATCGCGCTTTTTCATCTCTTCCTGCTGCCATAGGTATGTGGCAAGCTCTTCTTTCGTCTCGAACGCGGTTCCGTACATCCGTGTCATCTGCGGATTTTTTTCGTTTCCGCGCCAGTACGCTCCGGAGATTTTTGTGAGCTTGAACGCATTGGGATTCAGTTCCTTCGTGTTTTTGACATGAGGTCCTCTGCAAAGATCAACAAAGTTTCCCGTTTGGTATACGGATATTTTTGTCGGCTTCTTTCCCTTCGGCTTCTTTCCCATCTCTTCTCGTATCTCATCATAGTTTGTCGTCCCGTATTTTTTTACATCGGTAATAAGTTCGATTTTGAATGGCTGTTTGAGCTTTTTAAAGAGCTTCAATGCATCCGATATCGAAAGCTCGGTGCGCGTGAAGTCTTCATGTTGCGCGATAATTACCTTCATTTCCGCTTCAATTTTCGGGAGATCTTCTTCGCCAATATTCTTCTTTCCGAGGCGCACATCATAATAAAACCCGTTTTCAATGACGGGTCCCACTCCGAATTCGGCTTCGGGGTGGAGTTTCTGGATTGCGGAGGCCATAACATGCGCAAACGAATGCCTCGCTTTTTCTATTGAATCGTTCTTCGGCATTTCTT
>JBBUDR010000047.1:2803-3259 GCA_038057195.1 Patescibacteria group bacterium | reverse complement strand
AACAGTTTGCATGCTCTATTAATAAATCGCTTCGCTTATGGTGTGGGTAGGGAGAATCGAACTCCCGCCTGAATCTTGGCAAGATCCTGTTCTACCACTAAACCATACCCACATATTTACATCGCAGTAGAAAAATTTCTAATCCAAACTAGCATTTTCTCCTTTAATTGTCTACTAGAAACGGTAATGGTACAAATGCCAGAATGGAGACGTTTTGTTTTATGTCGTCCTTGAATATACTGCGTTTTATTAAAATACCCCAATTTGATTCCTATCAATGACGCCCAAAATTTTTTACAAACATGTTCACGAAGATCCGGATAGAGCGTAAGATGCGCCTTAATCTTTTCATCGGGAAGTTTACAGATTTGCTTCAGAAATTCTCTAAAAATTCTAAGCATATGAGGATCGGTATTTGTCACGCGAACAGGATTTTTTGGATTTTTATCTCCCTCA
>JBBUDR010000047.1:0-2793 GCA_038057195.1 Patescibacteria group bacterium | reverse complement strand
CCCTCACCCCAGTAAATCATCACACCGGCTATAAAAAGCGGATTTTTAGAAAAGTTCTTAAACTCTCTTTGGCCTTCTATGCGGGCTTTTTCGCGCCACTCCTCCCACATACGAGAACGCGCCTTACTCATTGCTTGCAATTGAGGGTATGTTTTTAAAAATGCTTTTTTTGTCAAATCACGTTTAATTGTTTTTGACCATTGTAATTTTGAAAACCAATTTGAAAGAGTACTTTTTGGAATCCGCAGTTTATTTTGTATGGCAGTATACGCAAAACCATTCTTTCTTAAGAGAATGGCTTCTTTTTTATTCTCGTGCATAAAATGGAACTACGCTATAATACTAGGTAAGTATAATATTTTAATCCATACTACACAATGTAAAAAAGAATACTTTTTATCGACAGAACATAAGATTACCGGTGGTGCCGGCGCTTCCTCGCGATTGAGATATGGAGAAGCGCTTTTTCAAGCGATGCTTCCACCTCAGCGATTTCTGTCTCATTCAGATGCTCGTGCATGAGCGTTTCCGCCCTTTGTTTTGCTTCTTCCGCTTTTGCCTCATCAATCTCCTCGACACGCACCACCGAATCGGCGAGAATGACGACTTTTTCCGGCGTCACTTCGAGAATCCCGCCGGTAGACGCGAGCGCCTGCTCATGCCCGTCTTTTTTCACGATGATTTCTCCCGGCTTCACGATGCCGATGTAGGGAATGTGATGAGGGAGAACAGCGATATCGCCATCTAATGTTCTTAAAAGAATTGATTCAAATGAATCCTTCAAGACAATTTTCTCCTGCGATATGATTTCTAATGGAAATTTCATATATTACTTCACTTCTTCTATCCCGCCGACCATATAAAACGCGCCTTCCGATTTTTCATCGTGTTTTCCTTCAAGAATTTCTTGAAACCCTCTGATTGTGTCTTTCAACGGCACATATTTTCCAGTGCGTCCCGTAAACGCTTCCGCGACAGAAAACGGTTGGGAAAGAAATTTTTGAATCTTCCGCGCGCGGGAGACTGTCAGTTTATCGTCGTCCGAAAGCTCATCCATTCCCAAGATCGCGATGATATCCTGAAGCTCTTTGTAGCGCTGGAGAGTTTTCTGCACCCCGCGCGCGACATCGTAATGCTCGCGCCCCACGATTCGCGGGTCAAGAACGGATGAGAACGAGTCCAACGGATCAACCGCCGGATAGATGCCAAGCTCCGAGAGAGGACGAGAGAGGACGACAGTTGAGTCCAAGTGCGCGAATGTCGTCGCCGGAGCAGGATCCGTAAGATCATCGGCGGGAACATACACCGCCTGCACAGAGGTGATTGACCCTTTATTCGTTGAAGTAATGCGCTCCTGAAGCTCCCCCAGATCGGATGCGAGTGTCGGCTGATACCCAACCGCCGAAGGCATGCGCCCTAAAAGCGTCGAGACTTCCGAGCCCGCCTGCGTGAAACGGAAGATGTTATCAATGAAAAGAAGGACATCCTGCTTTGATTCGTCGCGAAAGTATTCTGCCATCGTAAGGCCAGAGAGAGCAACGCGCGCGCGGACTCCCGGTGTCTCGTTCATCTGCCCGAAGACAAGCGCTGTCTTATCAAGCACTCCTGACTCCTTCATTTCTTGATAGAGATCGTTTCCCTCGCGTGTCCGCTCGCCAACTCCCGCAAACACGGAGTACCCGCTGTGCTCGGTCGCGATATTATGGATGAGCTCCATAATAAGAACCGTCTTGCCGACTCCCGCACCTCCGAAAAGACCGATCTTCCCGCCTTTTGAAAACGGGGCAATAAGGTCGATGACTTTGAGCCCTGTCTCAAAAATCTCCGTTTCGGTCTTTTGGTCGCTGAATTTCGGAGCCGGCCGGTGAATCGGCCACTGTGTTTTTGCTTCAACAGGATCCATCCCGTCAATCGGCCGTCCCAAGACATCAAACATCCGTCCGAGGACTTCCGTCCCGACGGGGACGCTGACTCCCGCTCCGGTATCCGTGATTTCAACTCCGCGCTTCAATCCGTCCGTTGACCCCAAGGCAATAGCCCGTACGCGGTTCCCTCCGATATGCTGGGCGGTCTCAAAAACGAGCATTCCTTCCTCCCTCTTTACCTGAAGCGCGTTAAAAAGATTCGGAATGTGTTCCGGAAACTCCGCATCGATAACCGACCCAATGATTGAAACTATTGTTCCTTTGTTTGTATTCATATATTTTTACGTATTTGCGCCCGCGCTGATTTCGGCGATTTCACGGGTGATATTCTCCTGCCGCGCCTGATTATAGGTAAGCGATAAGTCGTCCAAGAGCGTTCCCGCATTTTCAGTTGCGCTGTGCATCGCGACCATCCGCGCCGAGTGCTCCGATGCGTTCGATTCAAGAAGCGCCTGGAAGATCTCGATTTCAACCAAGTTCCGGATAATTGCTCCTAGCACCTCTTCGGGGCTCGGCTCGATCAAGTACAGATATTTTTTCTCGGGGCTTTCCTGCCCCGGAACGATATCTCTGCCTTCTTCCGAGAAGGGGAGGAGTGTTTTTACCGCTGGCTCCTGCGATGCCGTCGATACGAAATTGCTGTATATGAGAAACACCTCGCGGTATTCCTTCGTCTCGTATCCGTCAATCGCGATCTTCGCCAAGTGGCGGATGTCGTAGAGCTTCGGCTTCCAATCCAATTTCGTCGCGGTCGCTTTGATAGCGAATCCGCGCTTTCTGAAATACTCCTGCCCGCGCTTTCCAATCGTAATGACATCAACCTCGTCCGTTGAATGCTGGGAAAGGATGTCCGCCGCTTCGCGAAGAA
>JBBUDR010000046.1:0-1167 GCA_038057195.1 Patescibacteria group bacterium | reverse complement strand
TGTCGAGCTGTTGTTGAAATAGATCGTCCCCGCGTTATTCGTAATCACATCGGTGACCGCGTCTCCCAAGGTGGTGTTGTCGGTGACATTGAATGTTGCCGCAGTCGTGGTTGAGAGAAGGTTTGACCCGACTGACGTGAATGAGTTTGCATAGACGTCACCTTCTGAATCGACGAGGAACATGGTGCTTCCGTTGATTCCTGCTCCGATGAGATTGCCGTCTCCGACCGATGAGCTTGGGTTTATCACGAGTGACGCCTGGGTCATATTTCCTCCGGCTGCTCCGGGAGACCAGGATGAGAAGGTGTGGGGGGTGATTGGGATATATGAGTCGATAGCTTGTCCGCTGATGGTGAGAGTGCCGGCAAAGCTTGAGGTGCTTGTGTTTGTTGAGGTGAAGTTCGTGACGGTGGTTGTTCCGAGTGAGAGTGAGGTGGGACCGGTAATGGAGCCGCTGACGACAAGATTCCCTGAGATAGTCGCGTTTCCTCCGATGGAGAGGGTACCTGATGACGTAAGAGAGCCGCTTCCGATAGTGAGGTTTCCGGATGCCAAGTTCAGGCCGTTATTGACCGTGATGTTATTCAGGGTATTGATGGGCTGGGAGACCGCTACCTGCCGGATGCTTGCCTGTGCCGTTGATTGGGCGTTTGAGGATTGAGTCGATATCCGTGAGAGGTCGTTTCTGAAGGAGTTTAATTGGGCATTTGTATCCAGTTGGTTAGAGGAGATGATGGAGAGGAGGTTTCCTCTGACTCCGGAGAGTTGTGACGCAAGATCACTCTCCGATACGCCAAGAAATTCACGTGGCGCGATAGTGCTAACGCGTGTGGGTGAAGATTCTGATGGTGATGGAGTAGTATTCGTTTCAGGAACAGATGCGGAGGAAGAGGGTTGAGATGCTGATGACTGTGAGGATGATGTTTCGTTCAACTCCGAGTTTGTGATGACCAGCTTCTTCGTCGGGGACGGAGTGAAGAGATTCGCGACAAACGAGTTGATGGACGATACAAGCGATTGCCCGAACGGAGTGAGGATGCCTCCAAAGCTTGAGGTGCTCGTATTGGTTGAGAAGAGAGACTGTCCGAATGGAGTGAGAATGGAGCTTTGGTATTCTGAAGAATTAATGTTTACTGATGATGAAGTTTTTGATAATTGAATATTTCC
>JBBUDR010000045.1:0-3704 GCA_038057195.1 Patescibacteria group bacterium | reverse complement strand
GTCGGAAGATTTTACCATGATACTGCCTATAATCGGCGTTATCGCGTCAGCCCAACTCGTCTTGCATACATCGGACCAACAAAGGCCATTTCTGCCAATACTGAACAATGTGCTTCCATCAGCTTTGAATGCCACCGTATCTCCTACGCCATTCTGATTAAACACGCCGATCGGATTTGCACTTGATCCCTGAACATCAAGAGTGCCTCCCGGGGTATTTGTTCCAATCCCAACACTTCCCTTATCAACAATAAGGCCGACAGGTGCTCCTCCGGTGTTTATAATAAGTCCTCCCGCCTTTGCTTGACCCGTTGCGCTCGTATCAAGAGGTGGAAGTACATTTCCTCCCGCGGGAAGCTGCCCCGGTTCGGTGAATCCGAATACCAGATGAGAACCCAATAAAAGCCCACCGAGAGCAAATGAGAGAATGGTTGAGGGTGAAGGGATGAGGTGCTTCATTTATTTTACTTTGGAGCCGATAGCGAATTGAGAATACTTGGATCGATTGGTCCCGGAGATGTCTGCCGCGGAGTAACATTTTTTGATGCGGAAGGAGAAGTTACCGACTTTAATTCGGCATCGCTTGGGCGAATATTTAACGGGGCGGTGACCGATTCCATAAGCTTTTGCGTTTCTTCCTCTGTTCGCTGGCCCGGTGAAACGGCGCGGTTCAACCCCGTTCCATAAAAATAGACATAGAGAAAGCCGGCAATCGCGATACAAAGAATTGATGTGCCGATGATGATATATTTTCGATCGAGAGATTGCTCCATATATTTTACTTACCCATACTGATGCCGTACACTATATAAGTATATAGAACAAAACCGCTATAACAAAAGGATTTTTATCCACAGAGATAAGGAAGTTTCGTACCCTATAGGTAGGCCACAGGATATACATATGAGGAGGCCATATATAGTGCGAAGTGATTTCCTCGCTTCGCTTCGTAAAATAATAAGGACTCTTCGGAATAGAGGCTGCAAGGTATAAATATACAGTCTCCATTCCGAAGTGATTTTCCTTGTTTCACTTCGGAAAATCAAATGAAAAAGAAAAACGGAAAAAAACGACGAAGCGACATAGACGAGCGGAAATCATCCGGACCGAAGTGGCATCACTCTCTTGAGCCGGGGACGAAAAAGGGCATTATGGCTGTCTTTTTCTTCGCGCTTACCGTCATCTCGCTGTTGAGCTACTGGGGCCGGGCCGGCACATTCGGTGATTACGCGTTTAAAATCCTCGACACTCTCTTTGGAAAGGGATATTTTATCATTCCTATTACCCTGACTCTTATTGGGTTTTCATTCTTATATGCTTCCCATAGCGATGTTGAAGATGAAAACAACAAAAAACAGCACATCTTTAGCGCGCCGATTATCGGCGGCTTTCTGATGTTCATGACGAGCCTCGGGCTTCTTGATGCGATCTTTCAAAATATGACCGCCGGGTATGTTGGATATCTCGTCAGCTATCCATTCCTTCAACTCTTTGATTTTTGGGCGACGATCGTTCTCCTTGGATCGCTCTTTTTTATCTCCCTTCTTATTACCTTGAACATCCCGCTTACATTTCGCCGCAGAAGCGATGAAGATGAAGAAGAGGAAGAGGATGATGATATGTTCGCTGAAAAAGGAACAAGCAGGGTGACAAACGCGATTGAGGCGGTGAAAGAGACCGTGAATAAGGTCCAGGAAGCGATTCCAATGCGGGAAATGAAAAAAGAGCCATCGGAGAAAGATGAGGAAGACCGCTTCATGTCGAAAGCGCTTGAACGGAAAGTGAGGAAGATGAACTATACCCCTCCCCCGTTCGATCTTCTTCAGTCGGACAAAGGCGCGCCGTCTTCGGGAGATATCCGCGCGAATGCGAACATCATCCAGCGGACGCTTCAGAGTTTTGGCATTGATGTTGAGATGGGCGAGGTCTCAATCGGACCGACGGTCACGCAGTATACTCTCAAGCCGGCCGAAGGCGTGAAGATTTCAAAGATTACGGCATTAAATAATAATTTGGCCCTTGCTCTCGCCGCTCATCCCATTCGAATCGAAGCGCCGATTCCGGGGAAGTCGCTCGTCGGAATTGAGATTCCGAATAAATCAATCGCGCTTGTCGGCCTTCGCGCTCTCATTGAGACATCTGAATTCGCAGCCGGGCTGCCGCTCACGTTCGCTCTCGGGAGGGATGTGACCGGATCCCCCGTCTTTGCCGATCTTGCGAAAATGCCTCATCTTTTGGTCGCGGGCGCGACCGGAGCCGGAAAGTCGGTCAACATCCATACGATTATTACCTCTTTTTTATATAAAAATCCTCCAGAGATGCTCCGCTTCATCATGGTTGATCCGAAGCGCGTCGAGCTCTCTGCGTATAACGGCATCCCGCATCTTCTCACTCCGGTTATCATGGACGCGAAAAAGGCGATTTCGGCTCTCCGCTGGGCAGTGAAAGAGATGGAAAACAGATATGAGGTCCTCTCGTCGGCAGGCGTCCGGGATATCATCAGCTACAACTCCCTCATGCTGAAGGATAAGGATGCAAAGATCATGCCGTACATCGTTGTTATGGTTGATGAGCTTGCGGATCTCATGATGTCGTATCCGAGGGAAGTCGAGGCGTCGGTCGTCCGGTTGGCGCAGATGGCACGCGCCGTCGGCATCCACCTCATCATCTCGACTCAGCGTCCTTCAGTTGAAGTCATTACCGGTCTTATCAAGGCGAACATCACTTCACGCATCGCGCTGCAGGTCGCATCGCAAATAGACTCGCGAACGATTCTTGATATGCCCGGAGCCGAGAAGCTTCTCGGACACGGCGACATGCTCTTTCTCGCGGGCGATGTTTCAAAGCCACGACGAATTCAAGGGGGCTTTCTTTCGGAAGCCGAGGTGAAGAAGGTTGTAAAATTTATTAAAGATCAGGTTGAAACGCCGGAGTATGAAGAAGGCATCACGGAAGCTCCAAAGCCCGAAGAGTTCGAATTTGATGGAGGAGAGAAAGAAGACCCGGACGATGAAATGTATGAGGAGGCGAAAAAAGTCGTCATAGAGGCCGGCAAGGCGTCAGCATCGTATCTTCAGAGGCGCTTGCGCCTCGGGTACGCGCGCGCAGCGCGTCTCATTGATATTCTTGAAGAGCGTGGAATCGTCGGTCCCGGAGATGGAGCGAAGCCGCGTGAGATACTGGTCAAGCAGTATCCGGAAGGATCGGAGGAAGCGAAATTTATGAACGCGCACGAGAAGAATATTCCTCCAGAAATATAAACCAAACAAAACAAAAAACCCCGTATAGGGGTTTTTTGTTTTGCGTTAGAACCGGCGGTTCGGGCGGAATCCTCCACCTCGAGGGCCACCGTTCATTGCGCGTCGCTCCTTATTGCAGTTGAAGCAATAGAGAGGAGACGTCGGCTGTCCTGACTCGTCAGCTCTCGGCTGAAACGGAAGATCAGGAATAGTCGTGTTGCACTGCGCGCATGTCCACGTCACTCCTTCCGGAGGCGTAAACTTCGGCCGAGGGCCGAAATCGCGCTGTGGTCGATTGTCGTCGTACATTGTTGAATGCTAGCGACTAAATACTACGTATCCCCTTGCGCTTATAAATTTGCATTTACTCGCCAACATTCGATATCGTATCGTACTTATATCTCTAGTCATCATGCCCTTTCGGGCGTTATGACCTTTATAAAAACTATTATACAGCATAGCTTC
>JBBUDR010000044.1:0-2993 GCA_038057195.1 Patescibacteria group bacterium | reverse complement strand
TTACCTTTGAAGTAAAGTAAAAGAACAAATTCTATTACGAAGTCCTTTAATGTCTAGAGGGCTATTTTTTAGAGCTTCATATATGCCTCATAGAATCATTAAGAAATCATTGGCGCTTCATAAAAAACATAAAGGGAAGACGGAAATCTGCATCAAGATGCCCGTGATGAATCGAAAGCACTTGAGCTTAATCTATACGCCGGGTGTCGGGGGAGTAAGCCAAGAGATATCACGAGATAAGAGCCTAACCCACACGTACACATCAAAGGGAAATACAATTGCTATCATATCGGACGGATCGGCGGTTCTCGGGCTCGGAAATATCGGCCCGGAAGCGGCGATTCCCGTCATGGAAGGAAAAAGCGTTTTGTTCAAGAAATTTGCCAACATTGACGCATTTCCGATCGTCTTAGGAACTCAAGACGTAGATGAGATTATTCGCATCGTGAAAGGGATCTCTCCAACATTTTCCGCAATAAACTTGGAAGATATCTCTGCTCCGCGGTGCTTTGAAATTGAAGAACGGCTTATTAACGAGCTTGATATCCCCGTGATGCATGATGACCAGCATGGGACGGCTATTGTCGTTCTCGCGGCGCTCATCAATGCCCTGAAGGTTGTTAAAAAGAAAAAAGAGTCGGTGCGAGTTGTAATTAATGGCGCAGGAGCCGCGGGGATAGCAATCACAAAAATACTCTCATTGTATGGATTTTCTTCAATCGCGCTCGTTGACAGTAGGGGAGTCATCTCGCGCGCAAGGAATGACCTCAATCAGAGTAAAAAGGATATTCTGCCGCTCGTGAAGCCAGAAGGCGTCACACTTCAAGACGCCATGAAAGGTGCCGATGTATTTATCGGCGTGTCCGCTCCGAATATCGTGACGAAAGAGACGGTGCGGTCGATGAATAAAAATGCCATCGTATTCGCAATGGCGAATCCCGTGCCTGAAATTATGCCCGGTGACGCAAAGGAAGCGGGTGCGCGCATCGTCGCATCGGGGCGCTCGGATTTTCCAAATCAAATCAACAATGCGCTCGTATTCCCCGGAGTATTTCGCGGGCTTCTGGATTATCGGATAAAGAAGCTGACTCCGGAGATGAAGGTAAAGGCGGCACAAGCAATCGCGTCTCTTGTAAAAAAGCCCACGGCCGGAAAGATCATACCCAATATCTTTGATAAGCGAATCGTGCCAGCAATACGAAATGCGATGAAATGACAGAATTTATTTAACAAAAAATCCCCGGTTGCTCGGGGGATTTTTGTTTTGAGATTGAGGCTTTATTTACAAAACTGCTTCTTTCAACTGCTTTGCCGCTCGGAACTTTGGTGCGGTCTTTGCTGGAATGTGAATCTTCACTCCGGTTTTCGGGTTGATTCCTTCCCGCGCTGCGCGCTTTGATACCTTAAAAACTCCGAATCCGGCGATTTTCACCTGTTCGCCCTTCTTCATTGTGTTCATAATCCAGTCGAAGATTCCGTCGACGAGCTCCAAGGAATCCTTTTTGGTCATTTGCGTCTTTTGCATGACCATCTCGGCAATAGCCTTTTTATCTGCTGCCATAACTTTTACTTCGCAACCCGAACCGCGTGGAGAAAGGATTATTTTCTGCCTGCCGCCCGATCTGCGTTTTTATGACCTTGTAGGGTTGAAGGTCTGTTTTGTAAAAAGCCCCTTTTTTACGATGTAGTGAAATAGTGCAGTTAGTATACTTGATGAAGGATAAAAATCGCTAGTATTTGTTATCCACATCTGGGTGTATGGTATCAAATCGCTAGTATTTACGCAACTATTTACGAAAGCGGTTTATCAACAATCTCGCGGAGGCGCCGAATCGCAAGTGTTTTGCCTGTTTCCTCGTCAAGTTCGATGAAAACAGCGTTTATTTCATACGGGGGTGCCTCGGCCATGTCGGCTTTTCCGTGAGTTTGGCTCAAGAGACGCTCCAAGTTGAGCTTTATATCCTCTCCAATGACCGAGTGGTGAGGTCCGACCATTCCGACATCAGAAATAAATCCGGTGCCTTTTGGGAGAATGCGCTCATCGGCTGTCGGCGTATGAGTGTGCGAGCCGACAACGACCGATACCCTTCCATCCACATGCCATCCCATCGCTACTTTCTCCGATGTCGCTTCCGCGTGCCAATCGAGAAAAATATGTTTGATGCCTGGGTGTTCGGCAATGAGTGCGTCAATCATAGGGAATGGAAACTGATACACTTTTCTCATGTGGACATTCCCGATAGCATTAACAATAAGAAGCTTCTTATCGTTTACGGTTTTCACCAAAAATCCTCGTCCCGGAATATGGGGAAGAAAATTTATCGGACGAAGGAGGGGGAGTTTCTCGTCTTTTAAAAGCTCCAGTGCGCCAGGCCCGCTCGTCGCGTGGTTTCCGCTCGTGATGACGTCAACGCCCGAGTCCAGCAGCTCTTTTATCGTCCGTTCGCTGATGCCCTTCCCATGGGAAATATTCTCGCCATTGGCAATGACAATATCAGGCGCATATTCTTTTTTCCATAACGGGATGATATAGCGAAGCGCTTCACGGCCAGGACGTCCGATGACGTCGCCGAAGAATAAGATGTTCATGGTGCTATCGGGCGTACTCGATCACGCGAGTTTCCCGGATCACATTTACTTTGATTTCTCCCGGGTACTTCAATTCATTCTCAATTTTTAACGCGATGTCGCGCGCCAAGTTTCTCGCTTCAAGATCGCTGACCTTTTCCGGCGTAACGAAGATGCGAATTTCACGTCCCGCCTGGATGGCGTAGGACTTCTCGATACCGGGGAATGAGTTTGCGATATTTTCAAGCTCTCCTAAGCGCTTCAAGTAGTTTTCAACAGAATCGCGCCGCGCTCCCGGGCGGGACGCCGAGATGGCGTCTGCGGTCTGCACGATGATTGATTCAAGAGTTTCATACGGATACTCTTCGTGGTGCGACTGCATCGCCTGGATGACCTTATTATCAACACCGAATTTCGCGAGGATT
>JBBUDR010000043.1:0-4578 GCA_038057195.1 Patescibacteria group bacterium | reverse complement strand
GATGAAGACCGGCGCCGGCACCTCTATGTTATCGGACAGACGGGTGTCGGGAAATCCGTATTTATGAAGGAGATGATCCGGCAAGATATCGTGAACGGCAAGGGTGTGTGCTTCATCGATCCACATGGAGACGCCGCAGAGGATATCTTGAGCTACATTCCGCCCGAGCGAGCGCAGGATCTCATTTATTTTAATCCGGGAGATACCGCTCGCCCGATGGGGCTCAATATGCTCGAGTACGATCCGCGCTATCCCGAGCAGAAGACCTTTATCGTGAACGAGCTGATGGATATCTTCAACAAGCTCTACGACATGTCCGTTGCCGGAGGCCCGATGTTCGAGCAGTATTTCAGGAACGCGACGATGCTCGTGATGGACGACCCCTCGTCGGGGAACACGCTCCTTGAAATCAACCGCGTGCTCGTTGACTCAAGCTTTCGAAAACTGAAGCTTTCAAAAAGTACGAACCCTGTCGTGAAGCAGTTCTGGACGCAGATAGCGGAAAAGGCAGGGGGAGAGGCGAGTCTGCAGAATATGGTTCCCTACATCTCGTCAAAGTTCGACACCTTCCTTTCAAACGAAATCATGCGTCCCATCATCGCGCAGGAAAAGTCCTCGTTCAATTTTCGGGAGATCATGGACGGATCGAAGATTCTTATTATCAATCTCTCAAAGGGGCGCCTCGGCGAGCTAAACTCCTCCCTCATTGGTCTTATCATGGTTGGGAAGCTCCTGATGGCGGCATTTTCGCGAGCTGACCTTCCCGACGCGGAGCGGAAGGATTTTTATCTTTACATAGACGAATTCCAAAATGTAACGACGAAATCAATAGCGACGATCCTCTCCGAGGCGCGGAAGTACCGCCTGGATCTCGTCATCACGCACCAGTTCATCGGCCAGTTGGAAGAGGAGATAAAGAAGGCGGTATTCGGGAATGTGGGCTCCATGGTCTCGTTCCGCATTGGCGTTGAGGATACGGAGATGATGGAAAAGCAGTTTGCGCCGGTATTTTCCGCAGACGATCTTTTGAATCTCGATAATTATCATGGATACGCGCGCATGCTCATCCGCGGGCAGACCTCCCGCCCGTTCAGCTTCGTCACGATTCCGCCTTCAAAGGGAATTCCGGCAATCGTCCCGCACTTGAAGGAATACTCGCGCCTCCGTTACGGTCTTCCGCGCGAGCTCATTGAACAAGAAATCGCAACGCGCTATACTGCTTCATAATGTTTGCCGAACGGAAAAATTATTATCTTGCGGTTATCGTCGGGTTTCTTGCCGGCTTCTTTTTGTCTTTTACCGTCGATAACATCAGCGCCCTTTCTTCCATTCCATCCATTCGCGTCTATCTTCTCTTTGGGCTTCCGGTTCTTTTTCTCATCGCCACCTGGATATTTACGTTTCTTGCCCGCACCTTCTCGCAGTTCAGCTTTTTAAAACAGGCGGGGAAGTTCCTCATGGTCGGGTTTCTTAACACCGCGGTTGATTTCGGCATCATCAACTCTCTCATCAGCTATACAGGCATCGTGCAGGGGACGACGCTCGTTCTCTTTAATACAATCTCCTTTTCCATCGCGGTCTCAAACAGCTACTTCTGGAACCGCATGTGGGTGTTTGAAAACAAGGAAGATGCGAGTGTCGGGCAGTTCTCAAAGTTCGTCATTACAACACTCATCTCCCTTCTCATAAATAATCTCATCGTGTACACGCTGGCGACTCATGTCGCGCCGCTCTTCGGGCTTGACCAGAAGACCTGGGTCAATCTCGCAAAGGCGTTTGCGACCGCCTTCACTATGGTGTGGAATTTTCTCGGCTACAAGTTCGTCGTTTTTCGCGCCCAAGCATAGCGCGAATCCACTTTTTCATTTGAGAGCGTCGCGTGGTATGCTATCTCCCGTATGGCAGGAAATCTCGTCTTATACAGAAAATATCGCCCCAAGGATTTCTCTGAAATCGTCGGGCAGGAGTACGCCGTCAAAGCGATTCAGAACGCCTTAAAGACGGGTCGAATCGCGCATGCCTATCTTTTTTCCGGGCCGCGTGGAATCGGAAAAACCTCCATTGCCCGTCTTATTGCAAAGGCGGTCAACTGCATTGGGAAAAAGGAGAAGGCGCCGTGTAACGAATGTGAGAATTGCCTGGCATTGAATACGGGGCAGTTTATGGATTTGATAGAAATTGACGCCGCGTCAAACCGCGGAATTGATGAGATTCGCTCTCTCCGTGAAGCGGTTCGCTATACACCCGCGAAAGGAATATACAAAGTATATATTATCGACGAGGTGCATATGCTGACGAAAGAGGCATTTAACGCCCTCTTAAAAACGCTGGAGGAGCCGCCACGGCACGTTATCTTTATTCTTGCGACTACCGAATACGACAAGCTTCCCTCCACAATCGTCTCCCGAACCCAGCACTTTCATTTTACCCGCCCGTCTTCATCTGATATTTCAAAGCGCCTTCTCTCTATCGCAAAAATGGAAAAGCTGAAGTTGGACCCCGATGCTGCCGACTTAATCGCACTCGCATCCGAGGGCGCGCTCCGCGACGCGGAGGGGACGCTGGGGCAGATCATGGCCCTGGAGGACGATCATATCACAAGGGGAGAGGTCGAGCATATTCTCGGAATGCCGAAGCGGGACACGATTAAAAAACTCTTCGGGTTCATCAGTGAGAAAAAAGCGAAGGATGCATTGGAAAATATCCGTGACCTCTCCGAGGAGGGATTTGATTTTCACTTCATCATTAGGATGCTCATCCGCTATTTCCGAAGCGCGCTCATATTGAAAGCGGGAGCGGGCGTGCTGAAAACTCTTGAACGGGAGCTTCTTCCCGAAGAGATTTCATTTTTACAGGCGAGCGTTCCGGCGTGGACCGAAGCTCATCTCTCTTTATCTCTTTCAATACTTCTTGAAGCGCTCTCGCGAATGCGCCAAACGCCGATTGCCGAGCTTCCTCTGGAGCTTGCGGTCATCGAGATTATTGAAAAAAGAAAAGAGGCCTAGTGCGTCGTAGTTGCATGGAAAGAAAAAACTTTTTTGTATATTCGTTTGGCGCCATACTTATCGCCGGCGCCATGTGGTTTTTTATTTCAGACGGCGATGCGCGCATTGATATTCCGCAACGCGGAGAAGCGATCATTGCGTTTGGCGACAGCCTTATTGAAGGTGTCGGCGCAAGCGCGGGTAATGATTTTGTTTCCATTCTCTCTTCGCGTTTACAGACTCCGATTATCGGAGCTGGCGTAAGCGGTGATACGACCGTATCGGGGCTTGCGCGGCTTGAACGAGACGTTCTTTCCAAGAATCCAAGGGTTGTCATCGTTCTTCTCGGAGGAAATGATGCCATTCGTCGCCTCCCGCCGACAGAGACATTTGCGAACCTGGAATCCATTATTGATCGCATTCATGAAAAAGGCGCTGGCGTGTTATTAGTTGGCGTTCGAGGCGGGCTTTTGAGCGACACGTATAAGAGTGAATTTAAGACGCTTGCCAGGAAAACAAAAGTCTCGTTCGTGCCGAATATCCTCGAAGACATATTTGCCCATACCGATCTCATGTACGACTCGATTCATCCAAACAATAGAGGGCACCTTCTTATGGCAGATCGCATCGAACCTATCTTGCGCGCCATGATTGGCAGATAAAACTTTAGTGCTGCTATTTGATGTTAATAAACTTTGAACGATCGTTCAATGTTTATTAACATAATTTCTGTATATATTTCTATAAACAAAAATCCGTCCCACATAGTTGTGAGACGGATTTTTTGTGCGTTTTATAAAATCTTTATTATTGAACAATGAGCGCACCTTTCATTCCCATCGCGCGGTGGCTACCGACAGAGCAGTAATATTCAAACGAGCCGGTCTTATCGGCAACGAACTCGATGGTATCCGTCTGGCCATCCCCAATCTGTTTTGTCGCAACATTGAACTCATCGATTTTGAGGTCGTGAAATCCTCCGACGTTTTTAAAGACTATCCGTACGGTATCTCCTTTTTTAACCGTGAGAGCCGATGGAGCGAATGAAAAGTTTTTGCCATCAACCGTGAATTCTTTCACATTCACTGTTGGTGTTGCTGTTTCTGTGCTGGTTGCGGGTAACTGTGTTTGTATGGGCGCAATCGGAGTCTCTATTTGAGTATTGGTTATGTCTGGCGTTGTCGGTTGAGTTGCGACGTTTGATTGCGGCGCTTCAGTCGAAGTCGTGTCCATGGATGGGGAAGATTCTGTTTTGATATTTTCCGCCGGTGCGGGTATGACATTTGAATCGCTGTTTGAGGTGAGAATCCATGCTCCGCCCGCGATAACGATGATAATGACGATAATCGAGATGATTTTGCTCATGACTTTATATAGTAATGATTATGTATATTTTTTTTACTTCATAAGATTATCATTTCGTGTATTCTTGCGCAAAGCGATTCAATTGATAAACAGGGGGAAAACCAGTACTATATACTGGTATTCTTTTGTATTGTGGGAGTTTAATCACGCGCATAGCTGGGGGATCGTCTAACGGTAGGACATCGCCCTTTGAAGGCGAGTATCTTGGTTCGAATCCAAGTCCCCCAGC
>JBBUDR010000042.1:4007-5247 GCA_038057195.1 Patescibacteria group bacterium | reverse complement strand
CATCGGTGCATTTAATCGGCATCGGAGGAATCGGCGTGAGCTCATTGGCGCAGTACTACCTCTCGGAAGGGCATACTGTTTCCGGGTCCGACATTCGCGAAAGCGAGATTATTCAGGACCTCCGCAAAAAAGGAATTTCCATTACAATCGGACACTCTCCAAACAATCTCCCTAAGGGGGCTCCTCTTATCATCTCTTCTGCCGCCATAAAGAAAGAAAATGCCGAATACGCGGCGGCAAAAAAGCGAAAGCTGAAAGTGCGGACGTACGCCGAAGCGGTTGGAACACTGACGAAAAAGTACCAGACCATCGCCGTCTGCGGAGCGCACGGAAAAAGCACGACGACGGCGTTTGTCGCGCTCATATTGGAAAAAGCGGGCATCGACCCGACGGTCATCATCGGCACCAAGCTCCACGAATGGAACGAAGGGAACTTTCGAAAAGGAAAAGGCGAATACCTCGTCCTTGAAGCGGATGAATATAAAAAATCATTTCATCAATATTCCCCGAAGATCGTCATCGCGACGAACATCGACCGCGAGCATCTTGACCATTACAAGAAGATCGAGAATATTACATCAGCGTTCGTGAAATTTTTCTTGAAGGTCCCGAAGAACGGGCTTATTATCCTAAACAAAGACAACCCTCACCTCAAGGAGATCGGGACTCTCTTGTTGAAAAAGAAGCGCCCCGTCGTCTGGTATTCGGCGGAGTACGCGGTCGCTAAAAAAATCTCGCAATCTCTCAAGCTCCCGGGAACGCATAATCTCTTAAACGCATTGGGAGCATATACGCTCGCTCGCGCGATGAAGATATCCGAGGAGATCATTCTTTCCATCTTCAGTTCGAACAGAGGATCATGGAGGCGCGGGGAGTATAAGGGTAAAGCGTTCGGAGCGCGCGTCTTCGACGATTATGCCCACCATCCGACGGAAATTAAGGCGACGCTCGCGGGATTTCGGGAGCTCTACCCGATGTCTCGCATCTGGTGCGTGTTCCAGCCCCATCAGGAGGAGCGGCTGCGCCTTTTATTCAACGATTTCATCCATTCGTTCAAAGAAGCGGATAGAATCATCCTCCTCGACGCGTATGGAGTCGCCGGCAGAGAGGCGAATGAGAAAGAGAAGAGCGAGCGAAAGACCTCCTATGACCTCGCGCGCGCCATTGATGTCGTCGCGAATAAGGATGTGTATTATGTTCCGCACGCGGGCAGGCTCCATGACTTTCTGAAAGAACATGT
>JBBUDR010000042.1:0-3907 GCA_038057195.1 Patescibacteria group bacterium | reverse complement strand
GCTTCTGTATTTCGGATAGAATGATGCCTAGTGATTACGTTATATGAATCTATTCATTAAAAATCTGCTTTCGAAACGGGCATTTTTTGTTTTTATCTCGATACTTGTCCTCATCGGATCCTTTTCCGGAGGATATTTTTTCGGTCTTCAAAGCCATCCGTCTATTGATAGAATTTCCGGCGTTGAAAACAAGGAGGTGCCATCGGAAATTGATCCTCGCTTTCAAAACACGGATTTTTCTCTCTTCTGGGACGTCTGGGCGGAAGTTCAGGACAAGTTCGTAAATAAAGAGAAGCTCGATAAGCAAAAAATGGTCTATGGGGCTATTTCGGGCCTTGTGGGCTCGCTGGATGACCCCTACACGGTCTTTTTTCCTCCACAGCAAGCAGAGGACTTTAAAGCAGAAATTAGTGGAAGCTTCGGGGGAATAGGCGCGGAAATCGGCATACAAAAAGGAGTTCTTACAGTCATCGCTCCGTTAAAAGACACGCCAGCTGACCGCGCGGGCATTCTCGCGAAAGACAAGATTTTAAAAATTGATGACAAAGATACTTCCAATATGACAGTTGACGATGCGGTGCATCGCATCAGGGGACCAAAAGGAACTGCGGTGACTCTTTCTGTCTTCCGTGATTCTTTCGCGTCCCCAAAGGATTTTAAGATCAACCGAGACGAGATCAAGATTCCGACGGCAAAATATGAAAGCAAGGGAAATGGAATTTATTATATCGCCCTCTATAACTTCAATGAAATATCCGGAAACGAATTCCGAAAAGCGCTCCAGGGGTTTTTTGACTCGGGAGATAAAAAAATTATCCTTGATCTCAGGAACAACCCCGGCGGATATCTCAACCTCGCTGTAGACATCGCAAGCTTTTTTACCCCGGCCGGAAGCACGATTGTGAAAGAGGTCTATCACGATACAACGGAAGATGTGTACCGAAGTGCGGGGTATAACCTTTTGAATGGTATCCCTGTGGTCGTGCTCGTGAATGGGGGATCGGCATCAGCATCGGAGATTCTCGCTGGAGCGCTCCGCGACCTCAACCACTCGATTCTTGTCGGAGAAAAAACATTCGGAAAGGGCTCCGTGCAGGAACTTGTTCCTTTAAAGAGCGCCTCATCAGTGAAAATCACCGTCGCCGAATGGTTCACCCCGAATGGGACGAAGATTAATGGCACGGGCCTTGAGCCTGATTTCAAGGTCAAAATCCCCGATACCCCTGAAGATGGAAAAGATTACTATCTGGACAAGGCGATTGAAGTATTAAAGAAAAAATAAAGATTTATTCACTTCGTTCATACAATAATAAGGACTCTTCGGAATGGAGACTGTAAGGTATAAAATAAGATAAGGAATCTTCGCAATACAAGCCGCATAGTATCAGTATCCGGCTTGTATTGCGAAGTGATTGCATTCGCTTCGCTTCATGCAATCAGAAGTGATTTCACTCGCCTTGCTTCGTAAAATCAAATGAAAGTGCTTCTACAAAAAGATATTCAAGGAATAGGACGGAAAGGGGAGATTAAGAATGTAGCCGACGGCTATTATCGGAATTTTCTTCTCCCAAAATCTCTTGCTCTGCCGGTCAATGAATCTGTATATGAAAACCTTGAACAACAGAAGATACAAGAAGAAAAAAATAAAGAAAAGCGAAAAGCGCTCATTGAGTCGTCATTCGGGATTCTTGATACAAACATTATCACGATAAAATCGAAAGTTGACGAGAAGGGTCATATGTTCGGCTCGGTAAACGCGCTTGCCATGGAGAAAGAGCTGAAGAAGCGGAACATTGATCTCTTAGCACTTCGCGGAAAAATCCACTTGCCTCATCCGATAAAAGAGAAGGGTTCGCACGCTGTTGAAATTATATTCGAGGGAGGAGAGAAAAAGTTCATTACGGTCATTATTGAAAAGCAGTCCTGAATTTCATAGTTTCACGAGCATTGAATTAACATTCATATGGCAAAATATATATTCATCTGCGGAGGAGTCATGTCTGGAATTGGAAAGGGTGTCACGACGGCGTCCATCGGGAAGATTCTCCAATCAAGCGGATTTCGCGTCAGCGCGGTGAAGATTGATCCGTATCTGAATGTCGATGCCGGAACGATGAACCCGACCGAGCATGGGGAGGTATTCGTGACCGAGGACGGAATGGAGTGCGACCAGGACATCGGAAACTACGAGCGCTTCTTGAATAAAAACATCCTCAGGGACAACTATATGACCACCGGACACGTGTACCAAACCGTCATCAGCCGCGAACGAAACTTGGAATATGGAGGAAAATGCGTGGAGGTCATTCCTCATATCCCCGAAGAGATTATCCGGCGACTCGATAACGCGGCGAGAAAATCAAAGGTTGATTTCCTTCTTGTCGAGATTGGCGGAACGGTCGGAGAGTATCAGAACATCCTCTTTCTTGAGGCAGGAAGGATGCTCCGTCTCCAGCGCCCGAACGAAGTCCTCTTCGTGCTCGTCAGCTGGCTTCCGATTCCGGATATGATCGGTGAGATGAAGACGAAGCCGACCCAGTACGCGACCCGATCCCTCAACGGAATGGGGATCCAGCCGGATATCATCATCGCTCGCTCCACGCGCCCGCTTGACGAGCCAAGAAAGCAGAAGCTCTCTATCTCGTGCAATATCTTAGAAAAAGATGTTATTTCTGCTCCTGATATATCATCCATCTATGAGGCTCCGCTGAATTTCGAGCGGGATAATTTGAGCACGCGGATTCTCGAGAAGTTCGATATGAAGCCGCGAAAAGCGGATCTCTCGGATTGGAAGAAGTTCGTAAAAAAAATCCACAACGGCCACAAAGCGATAAAAATCGGGATTGTTGGGAAATATTTCCATACCGGCGACTTTATCCTTTCCGACGCGTATCTTTCGGTTATTGAAGCCATCAAGCACGCTGCGTGGGAACATAACAGAAAGCCCGTCATCACCTGGCTCGACGCTGAAAGCTATGAGAAAGACTCTCGAAAACTTGCCGAGCTCAAGAAATACGACGGCATCGTTATCCCGGGAGGGTTTGGCAACAGGGGAGTCGAAGGAAAGATTCAAGTTATTAAATATATCCGCGAAAAGAACATCCCGTTTCTCGGCCTTTGCTATGGATTACAACTTGCCACAATCGAGTACGCAAGAAACGTCTGCAAGCTCAAAGACGCCAACACGACGGAAGTGAACCCGCACACAAAATATCCCGTCATCCATACGCTCCCGGAACAACTGATGAATATTCAGGAGAAGAAGATGGGCGGATCGATGCGTCTCGGATCATATACATGCGAAACGCTCCCAAACACGAAAGCAAACCGTGCGTATGGCGCGAAGCTAATCACCGAGCGGCACCGCCATCGTTATGAGGTGAATAATGACTATCGCGACATCCTTGAGAAAAACGGGCTTACGTTTTCGGGCATCAATCCGGAACGAAACCTTATTGAAATCATCGAGTTGAAGAATCATCCGTTTTTCCTTGCGACGCAATTCCATCCGGAATTCAAGTCGCGTCCATTGGCACCTCATCCTTTGTTTCTGGCGTTTATGAAGGCATCGGCAAAAAGAAACCCATAATAAAGAATAATGAAAAACAAAAATCCGGCAGCGTGGAACCGCGTGCCGGATTTTTGCTTTTGGAGATGTGGTTGATAACTCGCTTCGGATAGATCTTGCCACATCACAAGTATCTTCCGCTTTTTTCATTGTATCAGAAAATTCTGCAAAGCGCTCGCGCGGTTATCCACAGACTGAGAGTTGGGTGAGAAAATCCGTATTTTTATACAACGCTTACTTTTTTTACCGTTTTCTTTGTACCGTCAAATGAGACTTTTCGGACCGTTTTGATTTCCACCCGTCCGATCTGCGTCGCATAGAGGGTATCGTCTCCGCCCC
>JBBUDR010000041.1:0-1165 GCA_038057195.1 Patescibacteria group bacterium | reverse complement strand
GGCGCTTCATAATTCTCCATTCTTTATTCTATATTCATTATTCTAAACTCGGTATTTTTTATTGCGGTGGGATTTCAGTGAATCCCGGAACCGATTTTACGAACACAGTCTTTGAATTCAAGAACGGCTCTACCGACCCTCCCTGGCAGGAGATGTTGTATGTAGCGGTGTGCGAAGGATGCACGATCGCCGAACCCACCGTCGGTATAGGGAGGATTTCGCTATCGGCGTCGTTGCTGACAATGCATTGGGACGAGCTTGCGAAATTCCACTCAAGCTGCAGGGGTTCGCCCGGGTTTAAGGCCTTCGGGCCTGGGGAAGAGCCGTCGCGGATGGTAGGATCCAGCTGGATATTCGTCGCCGCTCCGAATGGGACATGGACGATGTCCGCGGGGATGAAGCTTTCCGTCAAGACGCTCCCATTGCTTCCGCCGGAGAGGATGAGGGTTGCGGTCGGCTGGGTATTTGATTGTATGAATGGGGATGATGTTCCGGTTGTTGTGCCTGCCGAGATAAGAGTAGAGGTATCCGTGGCACAGTGCGGGGCGCTTTCGCATCCGCTCAAACCGATAAGGCCGCTTACCGAGTGCTGGCCGGTAGGACAAAGGAGAGGAGCGAAAGTCGGGCAGGCCTGATGAGTGGACGTGGAGTTTAAGACGATATTATTCGCAGGCTGGAAGAATGTGCCCACGCTTGTGATTGAATCAAGGACGGACTGTGCGACGTTTGAGATGGCATTTGCCGCGGCGGTCAGCGAGCTTAATATCGAATTCCCGACTTGGACGAATATGTTTGATCCGGTCGTGCTTTTCGTGAGAGTATCGAGATACTCCTGCTGGCTGACGGCTTTGATATTCACCGATGATGTCGCCGTTCCTCCGCGTCCGTTGCAGACAAAAGTGACGGTCTTGTCGCCAACGGTATCAAATGATACATACTGCGAACCCGATAATGGAACTGCTCCGACTTGGCTGTCAATAGAGCACGCCCGCGCATGCTGTGAAGTCCACGTCAGCTTGAACGAGTCATTGACTGCGGCAAGCGTCCTATCGGTAGTGAGGTTTACAATCACCGGCGGAATATCAATCGTGATGATTTTTTTATTTTCACCCCCTTCTCCCGCGCATCGGATAACGAAATCAAAAATTCCTGTTTTTTGAAAAAC
>JBBUDR010000040.1:0-6228 GCA_038057195.1 Patescibacteria group bacterium | reverse complement strand
GTAGGACATCGCCCTTTGAAGGCGAGTATCTTGGTTCGAATCCAAGTCCCCCAGCTATGAGCGGGAAAATCTAATATCTTGGTTCGACTCCAAGTCCCGCAGCCAAAGTCAGTTGCAGTATTATGGCAAATCGGATTGCCACGAAATTAAATATAATTTGAAACATGGCGACAAAAGAAAAACTTACAGAAGCAATAAAGGGTGTATTTGATTCTTGTCGTCGTTTATCTAAAACCTCGGGTGGAATACGTAAGTTTACTCCTGATGGCAGAATGGTTGGTGATATTGGTGAAGTTATAGCCGAGGTTTTTTATCAGGTCAAGTTACACAATGTGGGTCGTCATGATTGGGACGGTACCTATAAAAACAGAAACGTACAGATAAAAGTGACCGGCGGTAAAGAAACATATCTTAAAGAACCGCCAAGGGGAGGTTTCGCCGATGGTCTCTTGATGGTGTTCTACATTGACCGAGAAAGTGGTGTAGACAAACTGATTTATAATGGGGATATTCAACGCGTTTGGGACGCATTAAAAAAATTAAGAATAAACAGATCTGGCGAGAAAATAATTTCATTAAATCGTCTTAGAGAATTACAAAAATCTGTTTATCAGAAAGACATAATTCTTCCAGCTTGATGATGCTTAGTATTAAAACCTGGTCAAAGTGTTCCGCGTTCAGGTCAATATGAAGTAATTTGACCAAGTGGAGGAAAAACGGGTGAAGAAATCACGGGGTTAAAGGTAAGACATTACCATCTACTCCAAAAGCGGGGTCATTGTATAAATTAGTAGACGCAACAAAGCATTAAAACTGTGGCAAACATACAGCATTACATTTTTATAGATGAATCAGGCGATCCGGGAAAGCCGTTTGAAACTAATGCAACTGGAAACAAAATTCCGACAGGAGCAAGTGTTTTTTATATTCTCACCGCAATTTATCTTGATTCCACAAAATTATTCGCATTAGAAAATGAAATTATGGAGATTCGCCAAAAGTATGGGTTCAGAAGCGAAATAAAATCCACCATTATTCCGCTTGAAATGTATAGGGATTTACTAGGGATTATAAATAAAATTGAGATACCAATTTACTATCGTCTTATAGATAAAACAACATATAAAGGAAAGTTTGCAGTATCTGGTCATACAAAACTTCACAACATTTTTGACGATTACAATTTATCCAAACTTGTTTTATTTGCTACCAAAAAGCAAAATCTTATGGAAACAGAAGTTGTGATTGATCGGGCTGACAGAAGAATGTTTAACAGAGATTATTTCAGTAGTTTTGACAGTTATCTATTTGATCGAGTGAATACCAAAACTATAAAACGCATAAAACACATTACTCATGTCAATTCTGAATACGTGAATGCTATGCAGTTATCTGACCTCGCAAGTGGAGCAATTAAGGATTACTTTACTGGTAAAAACAAGGATTTGAGAAAAGTTATTGATAAAAAGTATCTCTACAAAATATGGTAAAAACCAAAAGAGCGGGCCCTAGACCTAGGACACGCTCTTTTGGTACAAGTATTAGATTTACTTATGACTAGAGTATAGTCTATCAAGTCTATAAATGTCAAGAATAAAATATCTGATTCTGGTTATATGCTAATATGTAAAATTATGGAACAAATATTGGCACCAAAAAATAAGCTCATAACTTTTAAAAAGGCTGGACTCAAGGATATCTCAATATTACTTGGGCTTGAAAAAAGTGTGATGGATACTAATTTTTATTCTTCGGTAGAAGATTGGCACAATGAAATAAAAGAAAACGCCGTCTTCCTTATTGAAAAAGAAGGAACAATAGTTGGTTATACTGCTTATTTCAAAGAAAATGGTGAATATGCGCATATGGGTGGCCTTGTAATCAAGCCAGAATTTCAAGGGCAGGGTATAGGGAGAGAAGCTACACTTTATCGTCTCAGAGAAATTGGTAATGTTAAGAGAGTTGATGTCGTTACTCATCCGGAAAACATTTCGGTGATTAATCTCTATCAATCTCTTGGTTTTGTGATTGAATCACGAAAGGAGAATTATTACGGTGATGGCGAGCCCCGTCTTGTGCTGGTGCTTGCGCGATAGTTATTTCTAGGAGTATCGAAATGGTAAACTAAACAGCATCAGAACAGCCGGTGATCTCACTGAAAAAAGTAGAGACCGAGTAGACACAGCACTTCGACTCGCTACGCTCGGCTCAGTGCAGGCCCTAATGCATTGAGCGAGGCGAAGTGGGCTAAGCGTGTCGAAGCCCAACCCATGTATTTTGTTTATATAATTGAGTGTGACGATAAATCTTTGTATACCGGAATAACCAAAGACTCAGAGCGTCGTTTTAATCAGCACCAGAATAGAGGAAGAAACTCGTAAGGCCGAAGAGCGACTACATAATGCCGGTAATGAGGACAGGGACTAGGAAGTATTTAAGTTGGCGTGTAAATGTTGTCCACATCTAACCCTTGTTTCTTTTTTAGGGGGGGGGTACAATAAGACTGATCTTTCTGTGAAAAGGGAAGGTTGTCTAATTGCTTGAAATTAAAACTTAAAGTCGTTGCACATTTATTTATTAACAGTTAATTTCAAATATGTCAAAACTAAACACTTTCTTCAGAAACATGGGTCCTATCTCAATAATAATTTCTGTGGTTTTGTCCGTCTTGTTTGTGGTAACTACGGTTCAAGCTGCCACCACTATAGGAAGCAACATCAGTACAGATGGAACAATTAGTGTGACGGGCTTAACGACGCTCGGTCAGGCATCAACGACGCGAATTTCTGTCTTCGATACAGCATATTTTGGAGGTACTGCAACATCAACATTCAACTCTGCGGGTAACCTGAGCGTTGCGGGGACGCTTGGGGTTACAGGCACAAGCA
The DNA here is from genome assembly GCA_038057195.1 of Patescibacteria group bacterium. Taxonomy (GTDB): domain Bacteria; phylum Patescibacteriota; class Minisyncoccia; order Sungbacterales; family JBBTQR01; genus JBBUDR01. The sequence continues at coordinate 3,340 of JBBUDR010000040.1, read as the reverse complement.
CGCTCTCCTCTGCGCTCACGGTTTCTGGCCTTACCTCTCTCGGGCAAGCATCTTCAACGAGATTCTCTGTATTTGACACCGCGTACTTCGGCGGGACCGCGACTTCTACATTTTCGTCGGCGGGTGTTCTAACGCTTGCTGGGAATCTTGTGCTTACAACTGCTTCGTCAACTGGTCTAGTATCATTAGACAGTATCAAAGTCAGCAGCGTTGGCGACACAGTAGCTGATATTCAACACGGCACATGTACGGTGACGATCGGATCCATTACCGCAAGCACCACAGCAATGGCAACATGCACTGCAACCGGCGTTACCACCAATCATAAGGTATTTGTCATGCCATATATCACCAACAATGGTATCTTCATGGTGAGCGCCTCGTCAACTGCTAATGACACAATCCAGATCGCTGTGCACAATGTCGGTTATACAGGCGCAGTGGATCCTGCGGACAATACGTGGTCATGGATGGCAATTCGCTAGCCCCCTTACTAACTCCTATAGCTTGTGAGAAACGTATTTAAAAAACTATTCGCAATCACGTTCCTGCTGGTGCCGGTGTTGGCGCTTGCGGCAACAAATGATTTCACTGCAAACGGTAATGTTACCGTTTCTGCGGTTACGTTCGGCGCAGGTACGGCCGATATGCTCATCTTGAGTGGATCCACCGCCGAAAGCTGGATATTTTCGAGTGGGACCCTTACCATCACCAACCCGGGATCTGCATTTCAAGTTGGGTCATCTGACAGCACGGTAAAATCTATCCAAGTTACTCAAAGTGGGACTACATTGGTATGCGCTGAAAACTCTACACCAGGGACATCGTACGCAACGATCCCAACTACGGCAGGCACATATACAGTCTCTCCTTCAGCAACTACCCAATGCACCAGCTTATGTACCGCCTTGTCTAATGTCGCATCGTATAATTCCTTTCCAACCTGTGGCGCGGCAAGCTGTAATACTGGGTACTCGCTCTCTGGTTCTGGCTCAAGCGCAACTTGTCGTGCAATTGGTGGTGGAGGCACAATTGTGCCTTGTGGTGCGGGGTTCAAACTGTCCGGCGGGCTCTGTTATCCAATCGCATCTACTCCCAATGTAACAACACCTTCGGCAACTGTTCCTTCCACCTCTGCTGCTATTTTTGTGAAAAATTTGTCTCCCGGTATATCGTCGGAAGATGTGCGCCGTCTCCAAACATTACTTGCCTCCGATAGAGATGTGTATCTGGAAGGCATTATTTCCGGCTACTATGGCTCTCTCACACAGAAAGCTGTGGAGCGATTTCAAGTAAAGTACAACATTGCTACTCCAAGTGACGCGGGCTATGGCAATGTTGGTCCCAAAACCCGTGCAAAGCTTCAAGAAGTGTTTGGTGAAGTTGGTTCTATCCCTGTAGCTCCTTCAACTACTACTTCCGCTAGCGCTTTATTTCGCGCAAATCTTAGATTTGGGATGAGGTCGTCTGATGTCTATCGACTGCAACAGCTACTCGCAACTAATAAGGATTTATATCCAGATGGCACGGTTTCTGGATATTTTGGTCAAAAAACCAAAGAGGCTGTGCAGCGGTTTCAACTTAAATACGGGGCCGTAACTTCAGAGAGTGATGTAGGGTATGGCTCTATGGGACCTAAGACAAGAGCAAAACTTCAGGAGGTATTTGGACACTAGAGCTTTCTATTCCCTTCAAACATAAAATATCTTTGATTCCTCGGGGTTACCCAGGACGTATTTTAAGTTACTCTGCTATTTATGTTACTCGGTTGTGTTTTTTTCATACACCAGAACCCCTACAAGGTCTCAAGGTGTGGGGTTTACAACCGAGTCAGTCAGCCAAAGTTGGAAGTATCGAGGTGACCGATGAGCCCCCGAATTCCAACTTCTTCATCCCGTCGTCCTATACCGGCTGAGCGCCGTATCCAAAGACGAAAAATCGCTGAAATTTGTCAACGACTTTTTCTTTTGATTGTTGGCAATGTGTAATGTATAATAAAAACATATGTGGAAAACCTTAAAATTCATATTACTATCTTCACTTCTTGTGCCTCTTTTTGTATTTGCACAAGCCACACCGTTACCAAACGCAGGGCTTACCCCAGAAAGCGCTTTTTATTTTCTCGATAAGTTCGGTGAGACACTCCGCGAGTTCTTCACCTTCAACTCCGAGGGCAAAGCCCGACTTCAAATAACATTTGCCGCTGAACGAGTGGCCGAAATCAAGGTTATCCTTGAAACTAAAGGTGTAGAAGCAAAAGGACTCGAAGTAGCTAAATCCCGCCTCAAAGCGCACCTCGCGAATGCCGCCTCCATACTTGAGGATAAGAAAGCGGAAGGAGAGGATGTGAGTTCGCTTGCGAAAGAACTTGATAATAATCTTGATGACCAGAAAGATGCGTTGAAGCAAGCGTTCAAAGAACAAAAGAATGCTCTCAAGGCGAAAGAAGAAGCTCTCAAGCAAAAAATCCGAGAAGCACGGCAAGCGGGTGATACCGCTCAAGTCGACGCACTTCTTATCGAACGTGCCGCAGTCAAGGCAGAAAAAGATACACTTGAACTAAAAGAAGAAGAGCACGAAGAAGTATTGGAAGCCGAAGAAGAAAAGATAGAGCGGGAGATGGAAGATAAAGCGGAAGCTGAGAAGGCCATCCGAGAGGCAGAGGAAGAGAAGCGGGAAGTCCTCGATGAAGCAGTTGAGGAAGGAATAACGGTTCCCGCAGGCGCATTTGAAAAGTTTGAGCGACTACTCGCTCAGGCGAAGGAACTTTTTGAAAAAGGTAACTATCAAGGTGCGGGACAGCTTGCGGAACAGGCCGAAAAGAGCTTGGATAAAATTAAAGACGCTATCAAAGAGTTAGACGAAGCGAAAGAAGAAGCGAAGGATCTTGAAGAAGAGTTCAAAGATAAAGAAAAGGAGGCAAAAGAGGAACGGGACGAACGAGCAAAGAAAGAGGCAGAGCGTGAAGCAGAACAACTAAAACAAGAACGTGAAAAAGCTGACGAGGAAGCAAAACGAGTTGAAGAGCAATTACGGAACGTTGATGATGAAGATTAAGTCGTAAACGAAAAACCACCGATGGTGGTTTTTCGTTTACTCGATTGTTATCAATCTGTCTTTAAGAATAAGACCGGAGTCTATGAAAAAATATTTGAAGGTACCGTGAAAGAACAATTTTTGGACGGTTTTTTTGTTTCAGTTTTGCTGGTCCTTGGGCTATGTCGCTACGGGTAGTTACTAAGCCGATTCTTCACAAGAATAACACTTCTCTTTCCATTCCTTTGTTCTTGTGCTATGATGGCCAGTATTAAAAATAGATAACAAACATCAAACATATGGT
>JBBUDR010000039.1:10580-11004 GCA_038057195.1 Patescibacteria group bacterium | reverse complement strand
GAAGCTATTTTTAAGATAGGTTCTAGCTCTTCCGACTTGAAAAAAAGCGGTTTTCTGCCATAGTTCAAGGGACCTTTTCTTTCGTATGTTCAAAAAAACAATTCTCCCAAACGGCCTCCGGGTCCTTACCGTTCCGATGCAGGGAGTCACCACTGTGACTATCCTTGTCATGGCCGATACCGGCTCAAACAACGAGGATAAGGCAAAAAACGGCATATCCCATTTCTTGGAGCATATGTTTTTTAAGGGAACTGCGAAGCGTCCGACCTCAAAAATCATCGCCGAAGAGGTTGACCAGATGGGAGCGTACACGAACGCATTCACGGGCAAGGAGTATACCGGATACTACATCAAGGCGCCAGCACATCTCTTCGATGAAGCCCGGGGCAATGGCATTCGAGCGAATGCCCCGCGAACCGAGCTC
>JBBUDR010000039.1:7933-10570 GCA_038057195.1 Patescibacteria group bacterium | reverse complement strand
TTCTTGCCGACATTTACAATAATTCGCTTGTGAGCCAGGAGGAGGTTGAAAAAGAGCGCGGAGTCATCATCCAGGAGATTAGGATGTACAATGATCGTCCCGAGCGAATTTTAAGCGAGGTCTTTGACGAGCTTCTCTATGGAGACCAGCCTGCGGGCTGGAAGATAGCAGGAAGCCCGGAGATTGTTGAAGGTATGCGTTCTGATGATTTGAAGGATTATTTCATGCGTCAGTATACGGCAGAGAACTCGTTCGTCGTTGTTTCGGGAAACCACAACGAAGGTGACATGGTTCAAAAGGTATCCGCGGCGTTTTCGGGAATTAGAAACGGCGAGACGCGGAAGCGTCCTCCGGTCGTCGAAGAGCAGAGCGCGCCGGCAGTAAAGATATTTTTCAAGGAAACGGATCAGACGCGCCTCATGATTGGGTATCGGGCGTTCGGGGTCCATGATCCAATGCGCGTGCCGGCGAGTGTTGCGGCACATGTCCTTGGAGGTTCAATGGCGTCGCGACTGTGGGAAGAGATTCGCGAGAAGCGCGGGCTCGCGTACTCGGTCCATACTTCGTTTGACTCGAATACGACATATGGCGAGTTCTCGACATACGCGGGGGTCGAGCACCACAATACGGAAGAGACAATTCGTCTTATTCTCGCCGAATATTCAAAGATTCGGGAAGGGGGAGTCTCCGATTCCGAGCTTGCGCGGGCAAAAGAGAGCATGAAGGGGAGAATGGCGCTTTCATTGGAAGCGTCTGATGACCTCGCGTTTTATGTTGGCGGGGAGGAGGTTCAGACCGGGCACCCTCTGACAATTGAGGAAGTTTTTGCTAAAATAGACGCAGTAGTAAAAGAAGATATCAAGGCCGTGACGGAGCGGATTTTCAACGCCGATCGCCTGAATCTCGCCGTTGTCGGTCCGCATAAAGACGAAGGGAGGTTTCTTAAGCTTTTGATAGGATAATTCTATGAACGATACATTCACCATTTCAGGAGGCTCCATTTTCAGGGTCGTGTTGACCGGAATTCTTCTGTATGTCGCGTACAAGATTCTTCCCATCATCGTTGTTTTTTTTCTCGCAATCGTCATTGCGTCCGCGTTCGAGCCGCTCATCCAGTTTCTGAGAGGATATCGTCTGTCTCGTATTGCCGCGGCTCTTCTCATTTATCTCGTCATATTCGCCATCGCGGGTTCTGTCTTTTACTATCTTCTCCCGCCCGTGTTCGACGAATTCAGCTCGTTCCTGAAAGATTTTCCGCGCATTGAGGACGAGCTTATTCATGCCGACTTTCTTGAGGGTATCCCATTCTATTCGGTTCTTACCGATCACGTGTCCGCTGTCTCCGAGACGGGCTTTGGCATCTTGCAATCCACGGGCGGGGGCGTTGTCCAGTTCTTCACGAAGGTATTCGGCGGGGTCGTCTCGTTTATACTTCTTATCGTCGTCTCGTTCTATCTCCTCGTTCAGGAGCACGGGCTTGTCAGTTTCATCCAGCTGGTTACTCCGCTTCGCTATGAGCATTATATTTTGGAACTATGGACGCGCTCGAAACGAAAACTCGGGATGTGGCTTCGAACGATGTTCGTCTTAATGGCGATCGTGGGAACGCTCGTCTATATCAGTCTCGCTCTTATCGGTATCAAGTATAGCTTTCTTCTCGGTATTTTGTCGGGGGTGTTCGAGATCGTGCCGATTGTAGGTCCAATCCTCGCCGCGGTTCCGGGGATCGCCTTAGGGCTCCTCGATTCTCCGACGACGGGGCTTATGGTCCTCCTCGTGTATGTCATTATCCAGCAGATTGAGAATCACGTCCTTGTTCCCCTTATTATGCAACGTGCCATTGGCTTGAATCCGCTCGTCGTCATGCTCGCAGTTATCATTGGCGGGAAGCTTGGGGGGGTTCTCGGGGTGCTTGTCGCTGTTCCATTGTCTGCCGTCATCGTTGAGATTATAGAGGATTTTGACCGGAGGCGGAGAGTAACTCCATAAACCGTGAAGAAAAAATTCTACATCACGACCTCAATCGCGTACGCAAACGCCGCTCCCCATCTTGGACACGCGCTTGAGTTCATCAACGCCGACGCAATCGCTCGATACCGCCGCCAATGCGGCGATTCTGTTTTATTCTCGACCGGCACGGACGAGCATGGCGTAAAGATCGTCCGCCGAGCCGAAGAGCTCAATACGACTCCGCAAAAGCTCGTTGATGAAAACTCCGAGAAGTTCCGCGCCTTGAAAAAAGACCTCAATCTCTCGTGGGACGTGTTTATTCGGACAAGCGATCATGAGCGCCACTGGCCCGTCGCAGAAGCGATATGGGATATCCTGTACAAGAATGGCGATCTCTATCGAAAAGCCTATGAAGGCCTCTACTGTGTCGGGCATGAGGCGTTCATAACCGAAAAAGACATGCGGGGAGGGGTATGCGATATTCACAAAAAACCGCCGGAAACGCTCCGTGAAGAGAACTGGTTTTTCCGCCTTTCAAAGTATCAGAAAAAAATAGAGAAAGCGCTTGCTGGCAACCCGCGAACACAGAGAGCGGAGCAGTCGTCGTATGACGGCAACCCGCAAACATGGAAAGCGGAGCAGTCGTCGTATGACGGCAACCCGCAAACATGGAAAGCGGAGCAGTCG
>JBBUDR010000039.1:0-7833 GCA_038057195.1 Patescibacteria group bacterium | reverse complement strand
AGCGGAGCAGTCGTCGTATGACGGCAACCCGCAAACATGGAAAGCGGAGCAGTCGTCGTATGACGGCAACCCGCGAACACAGAGAGCGGAGCAGTCGTCGTATGACGGTGTTCGGATTATTCCCGAGTACAGGAAAAACGAGATGCTTTCGTTCTTTCGCAGCGGCCTTGAGGACGTGAGTTTTTCTCGTCCGCGAAAAGACCTTTTGTGGGGGATCCCCGTTCCTCATGACGGGAGCCAGACGATGTATGTCTGGGCAGATGCGCTCATCAATTACATCTCCGTTCTTTCATCGGAAAAAAAGAAGAGCGTGTTCAAAAGCAATAGTCCGGAAATGAAGAAGTGGTGGCCTCCCGAGCTTCACGTGGTTGGGAAGGATATTCTCCGGTTTCATGCGCTGATATGGCTTGGGATGCTTCTGTCTTTGGAGCTCAAACTCCCAAAGAGTATTTTCGTTCATGGGTTCATTAATGTAGATGGAGAGAAGATGTCAAAATCACTGGGGAATGTGCTTGATCCGGTTTTTCTTGCTAAAAAGTACGGGACGGACGCGCTCCGCTATTATTTATTGCGAGAGGTTCCTTCAGGGGAGGACGGGAACTTCAGCATTGAGGCATTCGAAGCGCGCTACAATGGCGACTGCGCGAATGGCCTGGGGAATCTTACCGCCAGAGTCGCCGCGCTCGGCGAAAAGCTCGGCTCGTTTCCATTCTCGGAAAAAAGCGCCGATACTCTGCTTAAAAAAGAAATAAAGCTCCGCGAGAAAAAATTCAAGACATATATGGATGATTTCCGATTCAGCGAGGCGCTGTCGGAAGTATGGCAGCTCATCGGATTTCTTGACAGGTATATCAATGCGGAAAAGCCATGGTTGGTTCTCGATCGCGCGAAGCTTACGGGCATCATCAAAAATGCATCGATCGGTATTTTAAAAATATCCTCGCTTCTCACCCCGCTTCTTCCCGAAACTTCTGAAAAAATATCGTCCATGTTCTCTCTGAAGCGGAGGCATCTTCTCATAACGAAGGGCGACTCTCTCTTCCCTCGTCTTCCATAGCGCGAGGTCTGCACCATGCGAATTATCGATACCCATTCTCACATTCAATTTCCGCAATACGATGCGGATCGAGGTGATGTTATGCGGCGCGCGGAGGACGCCGGCGTTTCAATGATATGCGTGGGGACGGATCTTGAAACTTCGAAAAACGCGATTGCCATCTGTGAAGAGTATTCAGACGTCGTTCTTGGAGCGACAGTCGGCCAGCATCCAACGGACACGGACGACAGTTTTTTGGAGAGTAAGTTTCGCGAGATCGCGCAACACAAGCGCGTTGTCGCTGTTGGGGAATGTGGCTTGGATTATTACAGGGTGGAGGATCAGCAATCAAGGATACGGCAGGCGGAGATTTTTATACGGCATCTTGCGCTCGCTTCGGAAATAAAAAAACCCCTCGTCATTCATTGTCGAAATGCGTTTCCTGATCTCATTCAAATTCTAACATCTAACAGCTCGAAGCTAAAAACTGGTCAAGCCGGAGTCATCCACTTTTTCAGCGGAACAAGAGATGATGCCGCGCGTCTTATTGATCTCGGGTTTTATCTCGGATTTGGGGGAGTCGTGACATTTACCGAGGAATATCACGAGACAATCAGGAATATTCCACGGGAAAGAATCCTTTCCGAAACAGACGCGCCCTTCGTTGCTCCCGTTCCGCATCGTGGGCAGAGGAATGAGTCCGCCTTTATTGTCCATACCGTGAAAGCGCTCGCCGCTATTCGGGAAGAGTCTGTCGAAGAGTTTTCAGAAGCTCTTTTTTCAAACGCAAAAAAGCTTTTTTCGGTGTAGCGTACAGGATTGGAAAAACACGCCGAGAATTGCTCCGACGCACGATTTAGAGTTAAGATATTAAGGGCCTATTGCCATATGCCATTTCTAAAAATCGGAGTTCCGACCTTGAATGTGTCGGGGTGTATTGAACAGCATGAAACCATCCCAGAGCGAAAAAAGAATTAGGTCCCAGTGGGATAAAAAGAAGATCTACGAGCCGGATATCGCGAAAGCGAAACGGCCGTTTTATAATCTCATGATGTTTCCGTATCCCTCCGCAGAGGGGCTTCATATCGGGGGCGTTCGGACATTCACCGGCATCGATATGTATGGGCGCTTCAAGCGGATGCAGGGATATGATGTGTTCGAGCCCATCGGCTTGGATGGGTTCGGGATCCACTCCGAGAACTATGCGATGAAGATCAAGGCGCATCCGATGCGCCTTGCGGGAAAAACTGAAAAGCGGTTTTATGAACAGCTTGCTGTAATCGGAAATGGGTTCGCGTGGAACGAACGCCTCGAGACCTACGATCCCGATTATTATAAGTGGACGCAGTGGATATTCATTCAATTATATAAGAATGGTCTTGCGTATCGAAAGAAGGCCTTGGTGAACTGGTGCCCGTCATGTCTCACCGTTCTTTCCGACGAGCAGGTTGTTTCTGGAGAATGCGAGCGATGCGGGACGGCCGTCGTGAAAAAAGACCTCGAACAGTGGTTTTTTCGGATTACAAAATACGCCGAACGGATGCTTCGGAATCTCGACACAATAGACTGGTCTGAAAATATAAAGATGGCTCAGCGGAATTGGATAGGAAAATCAGACGGTGCCGAGATAGATTTCAAGATTCTCGGGGCAAAAGAGAGAATCAGAGTTTTTACGACCCGCCCAGACACGCTCTTCGGAGCGACCTATATGGTGCTCGCTCCGGAGCATCCACTCGTCTCAGCGCTTGAAGAAAAAATAGAGAATCGCGCGGAAGTCAGCCGGTATGTACGCGACGCGAAAAAGAAATCCGAAATGGAGCGGACAAGGGAGGAAAAAGAAAAAACAGGCGTTCTACTCCGCGGCGTGAAGGCCTTAAATCCGGCAAATGGAGAGGGGATTCCCGTTTTTATCGCGGATTATGTTCTTGCCGGATATGGAACGGGCGCGATTATGGCGGTGCCGGCGCACGACAAGCGCGATTTTCAATTCGCGAACCAATTCAAGCTTCCGATCCGCATGGTTGTCTGCCCTCACTATCCGGAAAAAACGTGTCCGGTTCTCGATACCGCCTACGAAGGCCAGGGACACCTTGTCGATTCAGGGAAATTTAATGGAATGAAGTCGGAAGACGCGAAAAAAGAAATCACAGGCTTTGTCGGCGGGACGCTGAAGACGACATATCGGCTTCGCGATTGGCTCATCTCCCGCCAGCGCTACTGGGGTCCGCCGATTCCGATGATTCATTGCGAGCGCTGCGGCATTGTTCCTGTTCCGGAAAAAGATCTTCCGGTGAAGCTTCCGTTCATTAAGGACTTTCAGCCGAAGGGGAAGGGCGAGTCTCCGCTCGCTTCATTGAAGTCGTTCTATCAGGTGAAATGTCCGCAGTGTAAGGGAAAGGCTCGCCGGGAAACGGATGTGTCCGATACGTTCCTCGATTCGGCGTGGTATTTTTTCCGCTATCTGGACATAAAAAATAAAAAAAATATATTTGACGCGACGCGCGTAAAAAAATGGCTTCCGGTGGATATGTATATCGGGGGAGCGGAGCACTCCGTTCTCCACCTTTTGTATACACGCTTCATCACGATGGTCTTGAAGGATATCGGACTCATCTCGTTTGAGGAGCCGTTCAAGAAGTTTCGCGCGCATGGCCTTATCACCAAAGACGGCGCGAAGATGTCGAAGTCAAAGGGAAACGTCGTGAGTCCCGATGCGTATTTTTCAAAGTACGGAGCTGATGTGATGCGGATGTATCTTGCGTTTCTTGCTCCGCTTAGCGAAGGAGGAGATTTTCGGGACGCGGGGATATCGGGCATCACGCGGTTTCTTCTGCGCGTGCGGAAACTATTCAAGACATTCGACAAGAATAAAAAATCCAGTCCAAATCTTCAAAAAGTTGTTCATCGCTCGATTAAAAAAGTAACCGAAGACTTGGAATCTCTCCGCTACAATACGGCGATCTCCCAGCTTATGATTTTTCTCTCGGAGATGGAAAAAAGCGAAGAAGTGGCGAAAGACAACATAATTATTTTTCTTAAGCTTTTGGCGCCATTCGCTCCTTTTGCGGCCGAGGAGCTGTGGCAGAAGCTGAACGGAAAGAAGATCGTCCCCAGCATTCATACAAGCGAGTGGCCCACATATGATCCTCGTTATTTGGAAGATTCAACCTATGTGCTCGTTATCCAGGTAAACGGAAAAATCCGCGATCAGGTTGATGTTCCGATGGTAATCTCGCAAAAGGACGTGGAAGCGCTCGTGGAGACGCGGGAAAAAATAAAGCCATGGATTTTCGGAAAAAAAATAAAGAAGATTATTTTCGTCCCAAAAAAACTTATCAATATTGTCGTTTGATTTCATGAAGCAAGGCGAATGAAATCACTTCGCAATGCAAGCCGGATACTGATACTGTGCGGCTTGTAGTGCGAAGAGTCCTTTATCTACGAAGCGAGAAAAATCACTTCATATGGCGAACGCATCTATTCACACGCACTCCTCATTAGCGCGTCTCGCGCGCGAGGAAACAAAGCGGCAATCTCGGACGATAAATCTCATCGCCTCCGAGAATTACGCGTCTCCGGCGGTTCTAAAAGCTCTTGCGACTCCGCTTGCGAATAAATATTCCGAAGGATATCCCCAAAAGCGCTATTATCCGGGAAATGAGCTTGTTGACGCGATTGAAGAGAGGACGCAAGCGCTCGCAAAAAAAGTTTTTTCTCTCGGGAACGAGTGGAGTGTCAATGTTCAGCCGTACTCGGGGTCTCCGGCGAATGCCGAAGTGTATTTCGCATTGATGAATTTTGGAGACACACTGATGGGAATGTCGCTCGCTTCGGGCGGGCATCTTACGCACGGGCACCCGATCACATTCTCTGGGCGTGCTTACAAAACCGTCCAATATGGGGTTTCAAAAGACGGAACGATTGATTTTAATGAAGTATTGAAGTTGGCACGAAAATTCCGCCCGAAAGTCATTATGTCCGGATATTCGGCGTATCCGCGAACCGTTGATTTCAAGAAATTCGGCAGAATCGCACGATTAGTCAGCGCATATCATGTTGCCGACATATCCCACATCGCCGGGCTTGTCGCGGCGCGTTTCCACCCATCCCCGTTTCTGTATGCGGATGTCGTCGTCACGACGACTCATAAAACGCTTCGGGGCCCGCGAGGAGCGGTTATCTTTTCAAAAAATGAGCTGTCAGCGCGTATTGACCGCGCCGTATTTCCGGGTTTTCAAGGCGGGCCTCATAATAATGTCACGCTTGCGAAAGCGGTCGCGTTTGAAGAGGCGCTCTCAAAAGGGTTTGTTTCCTATCAAAAGCAGATTGTGAAAAACGCGAGCGTGCTTGCTTCAGCGCTTCTTAAAAACGGCTTTACGCTCGTTTCAGGAGGAACCGATACCCATCTTCTTCTTGTAGACCTTCGTTCTGCCGGCATGGACGGAAAAACCGTCGAAGGAATCTTGGAAGAGGGGGGCATCACTGCGAACCGAAACAGCATACCCGGCGACATAAAACCATTATATCCGTCGGGGCTCCGTCTCGGAACACCGGCCGTGACTACTCGCGGAATGAAGGAGCGCGAGATGCGGATGATCGCGGGGTGGATTCGCGATCTTGTTCTTCAAGGGAGAAATCCCAGGGAAGTAAAAAAAGAAGCCGAGAAGCTCTGTAAAAAATTTCCTCTATTATACTAGACATGATTCTTCTTGATGGAAAAAAACTTGCCGAAGAATTGAAAGATAAGCTCAAAAAAGAGTTCCAAAAACTTCGCGCGCCGGCAACGCTCGTGTTCGTTGAAGTGGGAGAGAATCCTGTTTCGCGGAAATTCATTGAGCAGAAAAAAAAGCTCGGTGAAGAGCTTGGCGTTTCCGTGCGCGTTCGGAATTTTCCCGACGGTATTTCCGGAAGCGAGCTTCGGAAAAAACTTGCGGAGATCGTTCATGATGATGCGGTTTCGGGCGTTGTTATACAACTTCCGCTGCCGAACTCACTTCTTCCACAAACTCAAGACATCTTGAACGCCGTCGTTCCAAAGAAAGATATTGATGTTCTTTCCGCCCGTTCAGTCGGAGACTACCGCGTCGGGAAGTCGCGCATTGCCCCTCCGGTTGTCGGAGCGATTCAGGCGCTTTTTGAGAAATATGGGATTGAATATAAAAAAAGTCACATTGTCATCATTGGCGCAGGCCAGCTTGTCGGAAAGCCTATTGCCGACTGGCTTCTCCGCGAGCAGATTCCTCACACAGTGCTCACCGATAAGTCGCTCGACATATCCTCATCGACGAAGAATGCTGATATACTGATAAGCGGAACGGGACGTGCCGGTCTGATCACGGGCGATATGATACAAGAAGGGGCAGTCATCATCGATGCGGGAACCTCGGAGATGGAGGGGCGTCTCGTCGGGGACACAGATTTTCCCTCGGTATCGGAAAAGGCGGGATTCATCACGCCGGTTCCCGGAGGCGTCGGACCGCTGACGGTCGTTATGATTTATAAAAATCTTCTGGAACTTTTGAAAAACCAATGAATCTCGATATCTCCATTTTATATTTCCTGTACTCGTTCGCAGGTATCAATTCATTCATTGACGGAGTGATTGTATTTCGCGCCGAGTATCTTCCGTACCTCGTCGGTTTTTTAGTCGCGGTATTCCCGTTATCGGCGGTGTTTAAAAAATACCGTCCATTTCTCCGAAAAAACATTGAAATGCTGATCTTTTCATTCGGCTCTGCGCTTGTTTCACGCTTTCTTCTCGGTGAGTTCATTCGGTTTTTCTATAATCGCCCTCGTCCATTTGCGGTCCTTTCAAATATCCATCCGCTTGTTTCGCACGAGTCCGGGTACTCGTTCCCATCCGGGCACGCGCTTTTTTTCTTTGCGCTTGCTGCTGGTATCGCCTATTATTATCCGCGGACAAGCATCCTGTTTTTTCTTGCGGCGTTCTCAATTGGCATGGCGCGCGTAAGTGCCGGGATCCATTGGCCGTCCGATATTCTTGCGGGGGCGGCGCTCGGCGTGGCGACAACTCTCGCAGTCCGCTTTCTTTTTCTCCGCTATTGGAAATAAAAATGGCAAACCTATAGGTTTTATGTAATAAAATAGCCCGAGTGCTCCTCTTGGAACACTCGGGTCTGTTTTCTTCTCCTTTTTTACTTATGCCATTCTCAAGGCGGGTCGCATTGGAACGATCCGGCGGGGTGTGGCGTCTTCCCCATCGTGGGTGCATTCAGTCCTTTTGTTCAGGCAGATGGGATTCTTGCACTTATGATTGGGACACGGAACTTTCTCCTCCTTGCCGCCAGCGTTTATTCCAGTGAAGAAGAACTGTTCTTTCGGAGGCTGTTCTTCAGCGGCGACATGGAGAGATGAGCGAGTGTCGGCTTCCCGGCGCTCTTTTTCTACTCTGCCCCGCGTCGTCGATGGGAGATTTTTCCGGGCGAACATTCTTCCGATCAAACCTCGCTGCCCTTGTGCAACCCCCTTGTTGCTTTTCATACGCCCCTCTCCTCTCGTCGTGAATCAAAATGGTTTTTACGGAATCAATTGGCTCGAGAGAGGGAACATCTACGGAGAGCGGTCGGTTGTCAGCATCATGCCACCTCCTTCCTACGTGTTAAAAGAACTCGCAATGTACTACTTCAACATCTTCTTAAAATATACCCAGCAAGATGTGCTGTCAAATAAGATATCCACCGTACATAAAAAAAGCGCGAAAAAGAAAAAGATATGGTGCCCGGGGGGAGAGTCGAACTCCCATGCCTTGCGGCACACGATTTTGAGTCGTGCGTGTC
>JBBUDR010000038.1:0-6623 GCA_038057195.1 Patescibacteria group bacterium | reverse complement strand
AGCCCCGTTGTTACGCCATAATTCGTTTTTATTGTTGAGTCGTTTTGCTGGGGGAGCGCCGCGATGGCGAAGTTCAGCCGGGGATTTTTTGCCTTAATAAGGGGGTAATCGGTTGAAAATCCGAATGCCATCGAGACCTTCTCTTCCGCGAACGCGTTGAGTGAGCTTGGCATCTCATCAGACCATGAGTAATTCTTTTTCCCCGAATCGGAAAAGCTCCGATAGAATTCAATCGCGTTTGAGGACTCCTGGTTTCCCAAATCGGATGTCTTGCTCTCGGGATCGAGAATTGAGTTGCCGTTCTGAAGAAGGAGGGCGGAGACGACATCCACTCCGTGGTTGATATTTTTTATCGTTCCCATAGCAACGCCTCCCTGGATGATATTCCCGGCCGCGCTCCGTTTTGTCGTTTTTTTCACGACTGCGAGCATATCATCCCACGTTGACGGTGGATTCGGGATATTCTCGCTATTGAAGATATCCTTGTTATAGAAGAGAGCGAGCGTATCAATGGAAGTCGGAAGGGCAATGATCTGCTTGTCTTGAATAAACGAGAACGAAGTGTCGGCAAAAAGGCGCTGATAATCGGTTTTTGAGAATTGAAGGGAAACCTCCGGAAATGGAAAAATCTTGTCTTTATGTTTCAAGATCCACGACTGCTTGATGGTCCAGATGTCGGGGGCTTTTCCCGATGCGAGCGCGTTCAAGAGCTCTTCTTCGAATCGATTCGGATCTTTTTGCACGTATGTTATGTTGATATTCGGGTTTGCCGCTTTGTAGACTCCGATTGTCTGCGTCCAAATCTCTGGCGAGCTCCCAAAATCCCATAAGAGCATATCTGCCGACGCGGAACTTACATTCTGCTTCAGGCCGGGGATCACTCCGAGAATCAAAAGAATCGCGAGAACGATGACGATACCAATTGAGCCGAATAGTATGACTTGGGTTTTGTTCATAATCACTTTTTAAATACGAGCCCGTAATGATGCGATCCTGCATCCAGGTCTTTTAAAAACGAGAAACCGGCTTTTTGGGTGAGATCGCGGACGGTTGATTTCCCAATGCGAAGCGGAAGTGGAGGTCCCGGAGGAGAAGCGGTCTCATCCCACTCAAAAACAACCAACGATCCTCCTGGCTTTAGAATTCGCGCGCTTTCTTTTACTACGGCGCCCTTATCTTCCGCTTGGAAAAGGATGTTTGAGATAATGACGAGATCTACTGTCCCATCATCAAGTCTTGATCCGCGCGGAAGCTCGAGATTCGCCCAAATTGTTTCTATGTTTAAAAGATTTTCGGTTTTTGCCCGGCTTTTGACAGTTTCCAATACATCTTTCTGAATATCCAAGGCATACACCTTGCCGTCATCGCCGACAAGCCGCGCAAGGGGAATGGAAAAATAGCCGGAGCCCGATCCGAAATCGGCGACTTTCATTCCCGCCTGCACATCAAGGCGCTGAACTATTTCTTCTGGTTCAATGAATCCGGCCATACTATCCTTTTCAGTATACCTCGGATTGAAAAAATTTAGAACGTTATCGCGGAAGCGACTTTATCTCCTGGATCAAGCTTGATGATCCGGACTCCTTGAGTCGCGCGAGAGAGGACCGGAATAGATGAGAGAACCGTGCGAATCGCCTGCCCGTTTTCCGAGATGGCGATAATCTCCTCCTTTTCCGGAGAAATAAGCTCTGCGCTCACGAGATGTCCGTTTTTTGAAGTTATCTTTCCCGTTTTGATTCCCGAGCCCCCGCGGTGCTGCTTTTTGTATTCTTTCACGGCGGTTTTTTTCCCGAATCCGAGTTCTGTCACAACCAAAAGCTCCAACTCTCCCAGTTTTTCTGCTGGAATCGCGTCCATGCCGACGACAATATCGTTTTTTCGGAGGCGCATGCCCTTCACTCCCGAGGCCGTGCGTCCCATGGGGCGTATGTCTTTTTCACCGAAGCGGATTGCCTGCCCGTCTTTCGACACCATCATCAGCTCGTCTTTTCCAGTCGTGAGCCGCGCCCAGAGAAGAACATCATCTTTTTTCAGCTTGATAATCGTGAGTCCGGATTTCCTGATGTTCTGGAGGTCATCGAGCTTTACTTTCTTGATGATGCCGTTTTTAGTCGTCATGACGATAAAGGAGTGCGCGTCATTTTTATTTTTTCCGCGAATCTTGTCTTTACCGGCGGAAAGAATCGACGTGATGGTCTCCGAAGGTCCCAAAGAAAGGAAGTTTTGAATTGCTTTTCCGCGCGCGGTTCGCGAGCCTTCCGGAATTTCATACGTCTTTACCTGATAAATTTTCCCCGTATTGGTGAAAAAGAGAAGGTCGGAGTGCGTATTCGCGATTAAAAGGTGCTGGACAATATCCTCTTCGCGCGTTTCGATTCCGATTGTTCCCTTGCCTCCACGCTTCTGCGAACGGTAACTTTCCGGCTTCAGGCGCTTGATCGAGCCGTCTTTCGTGACGACGATGACGGTTTCCTCATCGGGTATGAGATCCTCTTCTACGAGCTCGCGGCCCGCGCTCTTCATGACTTTTGTCCGCCGCTCGTCTCCAAACTTGAGGCGAACCGCCGTAATCTCGTCTTTGATAACCCCAAGGATTTTTTTGCGGTCTTTTAAGAGCGCTTCCAATGATTTGATGAGTGCGAACTTTTCCTTCAGTTCATCCTCAATTTTTTGTCGCTCGAGCCCAGCGAGGTTCTGCAGACGCATCTCGAGAATCGCGGTCGCTTGGATGTCGGAGAAGGAGAATTTTTTCTTCAATTGGGCGTGCGCATCCTCGCGGTTCTCCGATTTTTTTATCGTGCTGATAATCGCGTCGATGTGATCGAGCGCTTTCTTCAATCCTTCCAATATGTGCGCGCGATCCTTCGCCTTCTGGAGATCAAACTTCGTCCGGCGGGTGACGATGACTTCCCGGTGCTTCAAATATTCTTCCAGTACTCCTTTGACCGAAAGAACTTCCGGCTGGATGCCATCAACGAGGGCGAGCATGTTCAAATGAAACTTCTTTTCAAGATCCGTGTGCTTATAGAGGTTATTGAGGACCTTCTGGGGATAGCTGTCATGCTTCAGTTCAATGACGATTCGGAGCCCGTCCTTGTCGGATTCGTCCCGGATGTCACGGATACCCTCCATCTTTTTGTCCCGCACGAGGTTTGCGATCTTCTCAATGAGTTCGGCCTTGTTCACCTGGTAAGGAATTTCGTTGACGATAATCTGATGTCCTCCTTTTCTTCCCTGTCCCTCGTTCTCCTTTATTTCCGCGACTCCGCGGGAAAGGATTGAGCCTCGCCCCGCGATATAGGCCTCGCGGATCTCTTTTTCATTGTAAATAATGCCTCCCGTCGGAAAGTCGGGACCCTTAATGAAATCCATCAGGTCGTCCGCTGAAGCGTCAGGGTGATCGATTAAATGCGTGGCCGCGTCTGCGACCTCTCCCAAGTTATGAGGGGGAATGTTCGTTGCCATGCCGACGGCAATTCCGACTGTCCCGTTCAAAAGGAGGTTTGGAACGACTCCGGGGAGGACCGTCGGCTCTTTTTCCGAACCGTCGTAGTTTGGGACGAAATCAACCGTATCCTTATCGATGTCGCGGAGCATCTCTTCGGAGATGAGCGTCATTTTCGTTTCGGTATAGCGCATCGCCGCGGCGGAGTCACCATCGATCGAACCGAAGTTTCCCTGCCCGTCAATCAGGGGATAGCGGAGAGAAAAGCTCTGCGCCATGCGGACCATGGAGTCGTACACCGCGACGTCGCCGTGCGGGTGATATTTTCCGAGGACCTCTCCGACGATCTTTGCGGACTTCGTATGCTTCGAGCTCGGGCGGAGCCCTAAGCTATGCATCGCGTAGAGAATCCGGCGGTGCACCGGTTTTAAGCCGTCGCGAACATCAGGAAGCGCGCGCGCTACGATAACGGACATCGCGTAATCAAGATACGACTCCTTTATCTCATCGGTAATTTCCGTTTGTTTTATTTTTCCGATATCCATGCTTGTATGTGGCGTTTCACTTCACTTTGCGCACTCCGCGTTAAGCACTGAGCGCTTCTATGACTATGCACTCTATTTCTCCAAACTCTCTACGTTTTGTTCCTGAAGCGACTGCAATGAATCATAGTTGTCGGTCTTGTATGATGAGTGAACCGCGTCGTTCAGGTCCTGCTTGACGCCTCCGAGCTTCAACTGGAGGTTAATCATTGCTTCTCCAACTGACGCGGTCATCCCCGCCGCCGAATCAAAAGCCGTCGTTACACTGTCGTACGGGAATGCTCCGGTCACCTGCCAGATCCAGCCCGATAGAATGATTCCGGCAATAACGAGAAATATTACGTTCACGACGATGAACCGCGTCGATTCAGGAAAGCTCTTAACTTTTTCAATCAATTTCATCATTGACTATACTGCTTTTAATATGACGACTTTCGTATCTTCGGTTTCGGGAAGCTCTTTCTTTTTGATGGTCAGGCGTTCTTCGTGAGTCGGGTTTTTTATCCCCATCTCCTTTAAGAATACATCGAGTACATCAGCCTTTGTTGTTAATCCCGGAATCGCGTATCCCATCGGAATCACGAGTCTCGGCTCGATCTGGTCTATGATTTTTTTTGCCTGCTTACCGTCAATCGCTCCATGTCCGCCGATAGGAAGAAGGAGGATATCGATGTTTCCAATCGCTTCAATCGTCTCTCCGCGGAGCTTTTCTTCGCCGAGGTCTCCCAGGTGGCAGAGAGAGACGCCTTCCAATTCAATGCGATAAACGGCATTCAAGCCCCGCTCTTTTCCTTCCGACGCGTCGCGGTAGGTCTCGGATCCGTATAGAAGAACCCCCTTTACTTCATACTCTCCGGGTCCTTCTATAATGGAATGCCCGTCAGGGATACTCTCTTTCTGAAGTGCGTGTCCGTGATTGCTAAGCGTTAAAATATCCGCCTTGAAGCGGGGAGGGGTAAGACCAGTTTCTTTTGAAAAAGGGTCGGTGACGATTGTTGTGTCTCCGGACTGGATTTTAAAGCAATATTGTCCGTACCAAGTGATAACCATGGAATTCGCTGGGTTTGAATGGCGTTTTTTGGCCATGTGGCCTCGTAATTATTTTAAGCATAGCATTTCTACGGTAAAAAAGGAAGCGTACCGCGGCCCTGTTTCGTATTGCTTTTTTCAAAAACATCCCCTATACTCAATCAGATATGAATACGGATAAGGATATTATTATCGAATCAGCAATCGGAGAGAGCGAGAAGAAAGATAAACTTTCGAGCTTGGTGGATAGAGATCTTCTGAAACCAAAGCACCCGATGGAGGCGCTCTTGAAGCAGCGCGCAGATGGCGTGCTGTATTTGAAAGTCGGCGACATCGTTGAGGGAATATTTTTAGAGCGTGCGGGAAGCCGCTTGTTTATAAATCTCGGTCCCCGCGGCATTGCTGTTGTTTTCGGAAAGGAATTTTACGATGCCCAGCACGTCATCAAGAACTTGAAGCCGGGAGACACCGTGACTGCAAAGGTTGTCGAGCTTGAGAGCTCCATTGAAAAAGGATATCCGGAGCTTTCATTGAAAGAAGCGGGCAGGGAAAAGCTTTGGGCAGACCTTCGGGACGCCATGCAGAAGGGAACGCAGCTGAATCTCACCGTCAAAGAAGTGAACCGCGGAGGAATTCTTCTTGAGTACAGCGGGGTCCGTGGATTCTTGCCTGTTTCGCATCTCTCGCAGAAGAACTACCCGCGTGTCGAGAACGGCGATAAGGAAAAAATCTATGAAGAGCTTAAGAAGTTTGTCGGCAAGGAGCTGACGGTGAAGATTCTCGACATCAATCAACAGGAAGAGAAGCTTATCTTTTCCGAAAAAGAGCTTGAAGACAACTCGGCTCTACGCGCAGCGATCGCCAAGCATTCCGTCGGAGAAGTGCTTGAAGGGGATGTTCAGGCAATCGCCCCGTTCGGCGCGTTCGTGAAGCTTCCGGACGGAATCGAGGGTCTTATCCATGTTTCCGAGCTTGATTGGCAATTGGTTGAAAACCCCAAGGACATTGTGTCCATCGGGCAGAAAGTACATGTGAAAGTCATCGGCATTGAAGGCGGGAAAATCTCGCTGTCATTGAAAGCATTGAAGGAAGATCCATGGATGAAGCTGGAAGAAAAGGTGAAAAAGGGCGATGCCATCAGGGGAGTCGTCACAAAGTTCAATCCATTCGGCGCGTTCGTGAAGACCGTGTTTGAGGGGACTGATGGAGTAAAGCGCGAAATCCAGGGGCTCATCCATATCTCCGAGTTCGGGACTGAAATAAAAATGAAGGAGCTCCTCCAATTGGGGAAAGAGCATGAGTTTGTCGTTTCGTTCATTGAGCTCGGCGAGCATAGGATGTCGCTCATTCTTCCCGAGCACGCAAAAGCGAAAGACGCCGAAGAAGAAAAGAAATAACTCGTACAAAAAATACAAAAAGAAAAAAGGGCGGTCCGAATGAGTCGGCCGCCCTTTTGATTTTCTCCTTTCCCGTAACCTACGAAGTTTTAAGCGCGTTGAGAATTGTCTCCCCAATTGATTCCCACGGCAGTTTTGTCGTTGGGGTCTCAGGACCCGACAGCGACTTGCTCATGACCCATCCCGCGGTGCCGTGACGGAACCAGACGC
>JBBUDR010000037.1:7891-10281 GCA_038057195.1 Patescibacteria group bacterium | reverse complement strand
GCTTCGCTTCGTAAAATCATATGAAAATATTCAGCGGAATACAGCCTTCCGGAGCGCTTCATATCGGACACTATTTGGGAGCAATCCAGCAATGGAAAGAGCTCCAAAAAAACAACGATGCCCTATTCTGCATCGTTGATATGCACGCCATCACCGCCCCCCAGGAACCCGAAGAGCTCCGAAAGCGAATCTTCGAGGTTGCGGGACTTTTTCTCGCGTCAGGCATTGATCCGCAAAAATCGATTATTTTTCAGCAATCGGATGTGCCGGCTCACGCCGAGCTCCACTGGATATTGAATACGATCGCTCCTCTTGGAGAATTGGAGCGGATGACCCAGTTTAAGGATAAAGCCAGTAAGGCAAAGTCATTATGTGCGGGGCTTTTGAATTATCCAACGCTTCAAGCGGCTGATATTCTTCTCTACGGAACGGATGAGGTTCCTGTCGGCGAAGACCAGGCCCAGCACATTGAGTTTACCCGAATGATTGCCGAAAAGTTCAATGCCCGCTTCGGCGAGACATTCAAGCTTCCGAAAGCGAAGGTTGTCAAAGAAGGCGCCCGCATCATGAGCCTGCAGGATCCATTGAAAAAGATGTCAAAAAGCGACCCGGACCCGGACAGCTACTTGGCACTTCTCGATGACGGAGCGACGATCATGAAAAAACTGAAAAAAGCAGTCACCGATTCCGGAAAAGAAGTCCGCTATGATAAGGAAAAAAAGCCGGCAATCTCGAACTTGATGACAATCTATCAGGCGTTCTCGGGAAAATCATATAAAGAAATAGAAGAGGCGTACAAAGGAAAGCAGTACAGCGAATTCAAGAGCATGCTGGCCGAGATCCTGACCCACAGCCTGATGCCAATCAAGGAAAAGTATACTATGCTCTCGGAGCGCCCCAGCGAGGTGAAAGCCGTGCTTCTGGAAGGAAAAGAAAAGGCATCAATAATCGCAGAAAAAACTCTCGCGAAAGTCTACCAAAAAATCGGCTTTACACTCTAGTGTACTAAAAAATCCGTTTTGCCTTCTGAGTTTTTATGTTAATAAAAATTGAACGATCGTTCAATTTTTATTAACATAGCATTATAAGAATTACTGTTTGAGCTTATAAAACACCTTATTGCCGAATCGGATATCGATATATTCCAAGCGATCGAATTTTCCCACAAGCTCGTTCTTAAAAAGCCCTTGAATGACCGGTTTTAACTTTCCTATGTCCGCTTGCCGGTCGAAAATCGCATACCAGCTTCCGGAATACAGACGAATATCCTTCAGTGATTCCGTAGACACCACGAGCGCCGTCACAGGAAGTGAAAATTCCGAATAGATATCTTTGATGCCATCATAAAAAGAAAGAAGCCCCAAAGAAACGGGCGAAGAGCCAATTGCAACATCCGGATTGTCGGAAAAAACCTTTTTCGTAAGTGACCCGAAGAGATAGGGGGCGGGTGAGAACGCAAATCCCCCACCATCTATATATACGCAATTGACCCCGTCAAGATCGCCCGCGGATTCTGCCGTCGTCGAAGCGACATCGGAATCGGAGTAGCGTATTCCTCCGCAGTATATCCCCCACGCCAAGCGCTCTTCAAAACTGACAATCAGCGTTTTTGCGAATTTTTTCTCAATGGAAACCGACTGTATTTCCGGGAAATTATTCTGGATACTGGACATAAGCGTTTTGGGAGATACGAAAAAATATTCGCTCTTTGGAATAAACTCCCATACTGTCCCCTGAAGCTCGGCTGATAGGAGCTGGGAAACCCGCTGTCTCGTATCCTCCGTTCCACCCGTAACTGATAGAGCGTCAATCATATAGCGCGGATTGGTCAGAAGCTTGTACCCACCAAAACAGAGAAGAACCAGAGTGAATATCGTCAGGATGACGGGGAGAATAGGAACTCCGCGTGCGGGTGCGCGCATTCTTGATTTCTTCGGCGTATAGATTATTTTCGTTCCTTTGCCCCAGGTCATCCAATATGTTTTTTATGAATAAGCGGGTTGATGCGCGTTAATATCTCATATGAACTCGTTCCAATCATCGCTCCGATATCGTCGGCGGTTACTGCCTTTGTGCCATCCTTTCCAATAATCGTTACAGTATCTCCAACGAATACATGCGGAATCCTCGTCACGTCTATCGTTATCATATCCATTGAGACGCGCCCGAGAACCTTGGCGATTCGCCCTCCGACAATGACGCGCCCCTTTGATGAAAGGCCTCTGTCGTATCCGTGCCAGTATCCGATTGGAACAACGGCAATTATCGAAGGATGCTTTGTTGTTTCAGTCCGATCGTACCCGATCGAATCTCCCTTTGGAATTTTTTTTATTTCGCTTATCTGCGAACGCCATGAGAGGATGGGCCGGAGTTTTATTTTTTTCTTCATC
>JBBUDR010000037.1:0-7791 GCA_038057195.1 Patescibacteria group bacterium | reverse complement strand
GGAATATCTTTTTTAAAAAATCCCTGCCTATGCATTCCCGTATCGAATTTTAGATGAATTGAAATCGGTTTTTTCAAGCTCGCGACGCGCTTCAATGAATCAAATGAAGAAATAGTGATAGAGATGCCCCGACTACTCGCCTCCTTCATCCGCGCTGGGAGCGTATACCCCAAGACGAGCATCGACTCGCGAATCCCCTCTTTTCGAAGACGAACTGCCTCGACGATGGAATCAACGCCGAACCAGAGAGTTCTTTTACGCAACTTTGAAAAGAGCCCGCTAATCACCTTCGTCATATCAACAATACCATGTCCATAGGCGTTTGATTTCACGACGGCCATGAATTCTGTGCCAGGCTCGAGGAGTGTTAAAAACTCCGATATGTTCTGTCGGAGCTTATGCCTGTCTATTTCAATCCATGTGCGGTAGAGATTCTTCGGATGTTCCATTATGTTCGGGGCGAGATACGAGTAATGCCATGCATATAAGGAAGGAGAACATCCGGAATCTTTACCGATCCGTCTTCTTCTTGGTAGTTCTCGAGAATCGCGATGAGCATGCGTCCGATTGCAAATGCCGTGGCATTCAGGGTATGAACAAAATCCTTTGAACCGTTTTTGTTCC
Source organism: Patescibacteria group bacterium (assembly GCA_038057195.1). Lineage (GTDB taxonomy): Bacteria > Patescibacteriota > Minisyncoccia > Sungbacterales > JBBTQR01 > JBBUDR01. The sequence continues at coordinate 7,167 of JBBUDR010000037.1, read as the reverse complement.
TGTATTTCATATTGAGCCGGCGGGATTGGAAGTCTGTCGTATTAGATGCCGAGTGTGTCTCCCGGAATTCATTTTGTCCCGGCATCCATGCTTCAACATCATACTGCTTTGCGTCCGGCCACCCCATGTCTCCCGTGCATATAAACACGACTCGATATGGAATTCCGAGCTCTTTCATAAGCTCCTCCTGAATCGCAACGAGAAGCTCGTGCTCATGGCCCGATGTTTCTTGATTTGAAAAGACGAACATTTCAAGCTTATCGAACTGATGGACCCGCAAGATTCCTCTCGTGTCTTTCCCATATGAGCCAGCTTCGCGCCTGAAGCAGGTTGAAAAAGCGATGTGGCGGTGCGGAAGATGTTCTTCGAGAAACGTCTCATCCATGTGCATCGGACCCGTCGTATGCTCTCCGCTTCCGACAAGATAGAGATCATCTTTTTCAAGATGATACCGCTCCTCTTCCTGTCCCGGATCCAGGCGCCCCATTCCTCGATACACCTCGGGACGAATGAGCACCGGCGGAACAAGAGGGATAAACGCCTTCGGCAAAACATGAAGATTGCGTTCTTGTATAATGTTTGCAATCCATCCCTCGTTCAAAAGGCGGGAAAACGCGAATTGCACGAGCGCGAACTCAAGAAGCGGAGCCTCATGCTTCAAATATCCAAACCTACTCCCTGAAACCTTTGATGCGCGTTCGGTATCGATGAGATCAAGTGTGTCGCCCAATTCAATATAGTCCTTCGGCTTAAACGAAAAATCGCGCTTCGGGAGCACTTCGCGGACAACCCGGTTCTCCGCATCGCTTTTTCCGACCGGAACATCAGGGAGCGGAATATTCGGAATGCGATACATCAGCGATTGGAACTCGCTCTCAAGCGCGTGAAGCTCGTCCTCGTCCGCTTTCAGCGTGTCCTTCAGCGCGGTGCTCGCTTTCAGCTGCGCATCTTTTTCGCTTCCGCTCAAGTTTGGGATGCTCGCAGAAATTGTATTTCTCTCCGCTTGCTTCTCGTTTATTCTTTCAATTGTAGCGCGGCGCTTCCCATCAACATCCAAAAGCCGATCAATGACCGATGCATCGGCATTTTTTTTTCTCATGCCTTCTTTTGCCTCGCCAGCGTGTTCGCGTATGAATTTGATATCTATCATGTGATTTATGAACGAAGTGAATAAATCACTTCGGAATGGAGGCTGTATATGTATACCTTGCAGCCTATATTCCGAAGATTCCTTATTATTTTATGAACGAAGTGAGTAAATCACTTCATTATTTCGGTCTCATTAACGGAAAATAGGTCGTCTCGCGGACCGGTTTGTCAACGAGGATAGAAAAGAGTCGTTCCGAGAACCCAAACCCCGCCGTTGGAGGCATTCCGTGCTCCAGGGCCTCGAGAAAATCTTCGTCAAGCCGCTGGGCCTCCTTGTCCCCCGCTTCGCGGAGCTTCAATTGCTCTTCCATCCGCGCGCGCTGATCACTTGGATCGTTCAGCTCTGAAAATCCCTTTCCGAGTTCGGAGCCACATGCGACGACCTGCACACGCTCAACTTTATCAGGATCCGATTCCATTCGTTTTGCGAGCGGTTCCACGTCCAGCGGAGGATTGATAAGAAACCCAGGCTGAATCATATGAGAACGAACCGCTTTTTTGAAAATAAGATCAATCACCCGCCCTCGACCATGATGCTTCTCCGCGTCTAAACCAAGCTTCGTTGCTATAGCCCGAAGATCTGTATCGCTTGCCGTCTTTAGGTCAATACCGGCATGTTCCTTCATCGCCTCGTAATAATCATATATCTTCCACTTTCCTCCCCAGTTGATCGTTTGCCCATTCCATTGGTGCTTAAGAGAGCCGATTGTGTCCATAATAATTTTTTTATACATATCTTCCACGAACTCCATCAGCATCCGATAGTCCGCGTACCCCCAATAAAACTCGAGTTGCGTATAATCCTGAAGATGCTCCTTATCAATTCCCTCGTTCCTAAAAATCCGACCGATTTCAAATACCTTCTCAAAGCCCGCAACCATGAGGCGTTTCAAATAGAGCTCGGGAGAGATTCGAAGATAAAGATCGATGTCCAGCGCGTTCAGATGCGTCAAAAACGGCTCGGCATCCGCTCCGCCCGGACTCGACTCAAGCACGGGCGTTTCCACTTCCATAAAACCGTGGCTCTGAAGAAATTCTCGCGTGCTCTTCCAAAACTTCGCTTTTTTGACAAACATGTCTTTCACATGAGAACTCATCAGGATATCCAGATATCGCTTTCTGTACCGCTCCTCCGTGTCCTGAAGCCCATGCCACTTCTCTGGAAGCGGAAGAAGGGACTTTGTCAGCATGCTCCACTCCGATACTTCAATAGTCATCTCTCCTCGCTTAGTCTTAAATGCTACGCCCGCGGTCTCTATAAAATCCCCTATGTCCACGGATGATATAAAAAGTTCATACAATTCAAAAAGAGTGTCTTTCTTCAGAAGAATTTGAATCTTCCCCGTTCCATCCGAAAGATCGCAAAAGAGGATTCCTCCGTGCTCGCGAAGCGAGAGAACGCGCCCGGCGATTGAGGTTGGATTTTTTGATTCCTCGAGTTCCGGAAAGTTTTTTAAAACGCTCTCGATTGAGGCGTCTCGCTTCGTCAAAGCTGGATACGGATTCTTCCCGTTCTCTCGCAGAAGATTCAGTTTTTTAATGCGTTCGGACCGCAGTTCATCAAGCATTCCTTTATACCTTAGCCTTTATTCTAGTATTTTCGGGCGCTTCGGTCAAAGCAAAAAGCGAGCGAACGCTCGCTTTTTGCGCCATGAGAACTTTCGCCGCTAAAGTCCGAGAAGATCGTCAATATCATGAATTTCTTTATTCACATATTGCTCCGCCTCGTCCAAATGCTGTTTCAGACGCTTCAAGATAAGCTCTTCTTCCTGCGTAAGTCGCCGGCGGGTCTTGGCACGCTCCAAAAGCTTCAGCTGCTCCCGAATGTCTTCTTTGAGAAGATCGAAGGTCTTGTGGAGGACTTTTTCCGCGTGATTCACGTCTTTTTTAATGTTAAAGCGGAAAGCCCTAAACCGCTGCCACCCGTACCAGACCATCAGCAGAAGAGCGAAGATGAGAATGAGAAGCGTGATAATGGTCGTAAGATAGCTGATGACGAGCGAACCGATTTGAAGAAATACCTTCGTGCCAACGGTAATATTAAAATGCTCCGAGTCAAAGCTTCGCGCCCCTCGTCCGTCAATCGTCTGTCCCCAAAATTCATACAGCCCGCGCTTCATCCGAGACGGCCAAATAAGAGAGAAGGCGCCGGTGTCATCGGTCGTTATTCGCTCTTCAATAATATTCTCATCTTCCGTTTTCAAAAACACGACAACAGTTGAATTTGGATAGCTTCTTCCTTTTAATTTCAAAACTTCATCCGCGACGAGTTCCTGCGGATAATCGGTAAATACGGGAGCATCCAATGCTTTGATTGAAAACTGCTTAGTCTCTGTGTCGAGATTTCCCGCCTTATCATACGCCTTGATTGTTACGCGATGATCGCCCGGAGAGAGCGCTGGAGTTTCATAGATATGCGTTCCCTTTTCGTCTTTCCATGGAGTAAGGTCGGCGCTATCGATGCCTATCTTGTACCCGTCAATGCCCGATGGAGCATCTGTCGCTTTCGTTAGAAACCGCCTTGTGGGCTCCGTCAGATCGGAAGGATCCTCTATCTCTATGGTTAAGGCCGGGCGTTCGGCGTCTATTTGGAATTTAAAATGAGAGATATCGCCCCAGCCGTTCTTATTCTTCAGCCGAAGATGGAAATACCAGATCCCGTTATCCATGGCATCGTACTTCTTTGTCGATACGATCCCGTCGGAAAGAGTCCCGGGGTTTGAGCCTGGATTTTTCGTGACGGCAAAGCTCACGGCGGTCGCATCATTTGGAAGAGACCAGGAGAATTGAGGCGAACTGTTCGCGTACCAGGCGGTTGGATCGGGATGGGTCTGCGAAGTGACCTGCGGGGCAAGCGAAGCTCCTGTTCTATCGGATGGGGTCGTCGCCTGATCGGCTTCTTCGTTCGTAGTGCCTGAAACATCAAGAGTAAACTCTGCGCTTCCTAAAGAAGTCAGAATATTCGTCCCGTTGCCGTCGTTCGCGAGAACAGAACCTGATGTGAAATTGAGAGGCGTGGGTCCCGCCGACTTTACTTTGAATGTTATGGTAATGACCTTCCCAGAAGATCCGGTAAAGCCGGGATTCAGGACGACTCCTTCCAGATTTATCGTGCCGGCGGCGTTTGAAAATGACGGCTCCTGAACCCATAAGCTCATAATCGAGCCTATTTTTGAAATTGATAAGACTTGCAGTTTTTCCGGCGGAAACGAGATGATGCCTGAAGCGGCATTCATCGCCTGATCGGAGCTTGATACGAATACGGAAACAGAAAATGATCCTCCGATGGAATGAGAACCTGAAGACGGTGAAAAGTAGAGCGTTGCGGCATTGGCGTCTCCGGGAATGAGAAAAATAAAAAAGAGAAAACTAAAAATCACCGATGACGCAAGGCGCGGTTGATGCAGTTTTCGGTATATTTTAAAGAATTGAAAAAAATTGTGAATCACGAGAGATTCTATATGCGTTCTTGCCTTTTACTTTCTCCGGCGAAAGAACGGAAAAAGAAGCGCGAACACCATTACTATCAGTATACTCAAAATCTTGTAATTCTCATACCAAGGAAGATTTTTCGGCGATACCTCCGCAATTCGCTCGTTTCCGGAGCGGTCAACCGCTTTTATAGAAAGGAAGCTTTGAAGGCTCTGATCCTTCAATATATAAGGGCTTTCCGCGCGTACGAAAGAGCCCGAAAACGGCCAGCGAGACTCCCGCACCTCAAAATGATCAATACCCGACTTCTTGTCCTGTGTCGCGAAAACAACGAACCACTGCCCGTTATAGAGCGCGGAGTCCCGCCCGATTTCAGGAATAAATGTTTCGGGAAGTTCATTATCCGTGATTGGTGCGACTTTCATTTCGTGTTCTTTCCCCTTAATCACCGTGATTGCGGTATTTGTTTTTAAAAATGATGCCGATGTTCCTTCCCCGTCGTTCAAGAGTACCCGCCCAGCGGAAAATGTAATAAGGCCATTGCCCTCATCCTTTCCTTCAAACACAAGAGAGAAGAGGGCTCCGCGCTCTCCCTGATACCCGCCCGGGATCACGCCGGAAAAACGAATCTCTCCCGATGCCGATTCTTTCGGGTTTTCAACCCAGAATGTGACGATTGAATTGCCGTCGCGAATTTCTTTTAAGCGAAGAATAGTGCGTGGATAGAGAACGACGCCCTCAAGCGCGTTGATTTCGGCGCTCTCGGTGCGAAGCGAGATATCGCTTACAAATTCCGCTCCTTTTTCTACTACAGCGGGAGAAGACGCGTCGAAAGATGCCGCAGAAACAAAGTGAGCGACAAAAAACAAGAGACTTGGAATAAGAAGATTATGAATTTTAATTTTCATTTTTTGTAGATTTTATAAATCCGTTTAAAAGACGTTCGGCCTACCGGGTAGTAGAAGTTCGACTTAATTTTTCAACCTCTGATTATAAAAATACTCCTTTAACATGCGCTTAAGCAAACGGCTACCCTGACTTGTTTTGAGGTATGTTTCTCTGCGCTTGGCGTCATCTTCATTGCGATAGGCCTCATAATGAATGAGTTGCCAAGGCATATACTTTTTTGTATATTCATTAGTCCCACTGTTGTGTTGCTTAAACCTTTGTCTTAAATCTTTTGTATAACCAATATATAAGCCTTCATCTTTTAGACTTTGTAAAATGTAAATATATTGAAACATATTTTTTACTCCATCCCGGTCCACCGGGTAGTGAAAGTTCGGCTTGCTTCGCATGTGTTCGCCTGTGGCGAACCGGCCGAACTTCTACTACCCGGTCCAATGAAACGCGAGAATGCTGAAATCTATGATGTCAACCTTTCCGTCTCCATTTAAATCAACTTTGTCTTTCACGGCTTGGGTGAGCGGACGCTTATACCAATACGCAAGAATCGAAAAATCAACCAGGTTCACCTTGCAATCGCTGTTTAATTCGCCCTTTGAAGGACATTTTTTTGATGGTTGAGTGAATATGTTTTTCGTACCGACCTTGAATCCAAGAACGCGCCCGAAACCGCTGACCTCGAGATTTGCAATGGACGCCTTTGACTTTGTCGAGTGCGAACCGTAATCAAGCACGGACGTATCAAAATTATACAGGTAAATTCCGCTCCTGTCAGAAACCGTCTTTGCGAAAAACTCCTCGTCAGAATTGACGACAATGACGATATCCGCAGATGCCGCGCTTTGCCCGAAGATAGCGATGTCGTCTCCCCGCTTCACTTCGCTCTTATCGATTGAAATAGTCGGAGCGATAAATATTCCGCTGATATTCGTAGTCGCTCCGGAAGTAACGCTGACCGGAAATGTCAGAAGAGAGGATCTGTTTCCCGCATTATCCTCGCTGTACATGGAAAAAATATAATTTCCGCCGGAAAGACCGGAGAGATTGATTTGAAAATTCGCTATGGAGTCTGCGATCGCCGTCGCCGCAACCTGCGCGTCCTTTAAAAGCGTGATGGAGCTCTTTGGGTATGCCCGCCCGATAAAGTTTACGGTACCACCAGTCGGCCCTCCACCACCTCCTCCGCCGCCTCCTCCACCACCTCCTCCGCCTCCTCCGCCGCCGCCTGATGCTGCAGGAGTCGCAGAAACTTCAGAAGAGGTTGCGATTGCAATTCCAAAGGCGTCCTCTGGCCGGACGATGAAAAAATATTGCGTGCCGTTTGTAAGCCCCGTCCGAGTCGAGCTCGTTGTGCTTCCAACGCTCGCAAAGGAGTATGGCCCTCCCGAGACCGTGGATTGGCCGACATCGTAATTTGAAACTTTAAATCCAAGAACCCCCGAAGACACCGTCCATGAGAGAGCGACTTGCGCGTCCCCTGCCGTCGCCCCGACGACCGGCGTCGTCACAAACGGAAAAAAGAGAAATCCGGGGTTTGAGCCAAAACCCAAAGAGGTGCTCGTGCTCGTTACTATATCCGAAACGACCCCGAATAGTTGGAATGATGTCGACGATGAGAAAGAGCCCGAAAAAAGTGTGGGGTTGTTGATGGTAAAACTCGTGCTTGTCGCGTCATCGGCG
>JBBUDR010000036.1:0-3172 GCA_038057195.1 Patescibacteria group bacterium | reverse complement strand
TACACTCTCGCAAAAGCGCGCGGGAGTAGACAGCAAGCGGTATCACCTCACCATCCTCTCGAAAAACTACGAAGGGTATAAGAACCTGATGCGGCTCGTCACGATCGCGAATCTTGAAGGATACTATTATAAGCCGCGCATTGATAAGGAAGTCCTCAAGCAATATTCTAAAGGCCTCATCGCGCTTTCCGGATGCATGAGCTCGGAGATTTCTCAAGCCCTCATCGGAGGGCACTCCGATGCCGCCGAAGTCCTTGCCCGCCAGTACGCGGAGATATTCGGAGAAGGAAATTTTTATCTTGAATTGGGAGCGCACCCGAATATCCCGGAGCAGTCGATCGTGAATGACGGACTCATCGCACTCTCAAAAAAAACAGGGCTCCCGCTTGTCGCGGTGAATGACATTCATTACTGCAAAAAAGAAGACAAGGAGGCGCAGGACATCCTAGTGTCGGTGCAGACCGGAGCGACCTTGAACGACGAAAATCGGATGACAATGAAGGGAGAGGATTTTTCCATGAAGAGCGCGGAAGAGATGCTCGCGTGCTTTCCCGATCACCCGGAAGCGATTGAAAACTCTCAAAAAATCGCTGACATGACCGATTTGGAGATTCCGCTGAAGCAGACGCTTCTTCCTCACTTCCAGCTACCGAAGGGAGAAGCGTCATTTGAAGAATATCTGCAGAAGCTCTGCAAAGAAGGAATGGCCCGCCGGTATGGCGACGAGGGTAAGGAGAAAAAAGAGGAGGCCGAAAAGCGCCTTCTGTACGAGCTCTCGGTCATCAATAAGACGGGATTCGCGTCGTACTTTCTCATTGTCCAGGACTTTGTGAATTGGGCGAAGAATCAGAAGATCGTCGTCGGTCCGGGAAGAGGCTCCGCCGCTGGCTCCATCGTGAGCTACGTCCTCAATATCACGAACATCGATCCTCTTAAATACAACCTCCTCTTCGAGCGATTCCTGAATCCCGAGCGCATCTCAATGCCCGACATCGATCTTGATTTTGCAGATACACGGCGGGGCGAGGTCCTCCGCTATGTCGGAGAAAAATATGGACAGAAGCACGTTGCGCAGATCATCACCTTTGGAACGATGGCCGCGCGAGCCGCGATCCGGGATACGGGACGCGCGCTCGGATTCCCATACTCGTTCTGCGACCAATTGGCAAAGCTCATCCCATTCAATCCGACACAGGGAATGAAAATCGGCTGGCTCGCAGAATCCCTGAAGAGTGTCCCTGATTTGAAGCGAGCGTACGAATCAAGCGAGGACGTCAAGCGCCTCATCGATGCCGCATTGAAGCTTGAAGGAGTCGTGCGGCATGCTTCAACGCACGCGTGCGGAGTCGTCATCGCCCCCGAGCCCCTCTATAATTATACTCCCCTACAGCTCCCGACCCGGAACGACGAGACAAAGAGCGAAGCGGAGCAGACGCTTGTCACGCAGTATGAGATGCATTCGATAGAAGACCTCGGACTCCTGAAAATGGACTTTCTCGGACTCAAGAACTTAAGCATCATTGAAGACACGCTCGGTGCGATAAAAATCCGGCATGGCATCGCAATCGACATCGACACCATCCCTCTCGATGATGAAAAGACATACAAGCTTTTTCAAGAAGCGAAGACGACCGGCGTATTCCAGATGGAGTCTTCTGGCATGAAGCGATATTTAAAAGAACTCCACCCCACGGAGCTTGAAGACCTTATTGCGATGGTCGCCCTCTATCGCCCAGGACCAATGGACCTTATTCCCTCGTATATTCTCCGAAAGCACGGTAAAGAGACTATTGAATACCTTCACCCCCAGCTCGAAAGCGCGCTGAAAAACACGTACGGCATCGGCGTGTATCAGGAGCAGATGATGCAGATTGCCCGCGACCTCGCCGGATACACGCTTGCAGAAGCGGACACGCTCCGAAAAGCAATTGGAAAGAAGATCAAGTCGCTCTTGAATGAGCAAAAGACAAAGCTCCTCACCGGCATGATCAAGAACGGCATCGACAAGAAAACAGCCGACTCGATTTGGGAGCTTTTTCCGCCGTTCGCGCGATACGGCTTTAATAGAAGCCACGCAGCCTGCTACGCCCTCCTCGCATATCAGACGGCGTACTTAAAGAGTCATTATCCCGCCGAATTCATGGCGTCCCTCATGACCTCCGAGCTCTCGGACATTGAGCGAATTTCTCTTCTCGTTCAGGAAGCGAAAGACATGGGTATCGAGGTTCTCCCGCCAAGCATCAGCGAGAGCTCCGAAACATTTACCGTCGTCCATGGTGAAGGCGCCAAAGATAAGATCCGCTTCGGACTTTCCGCGGTGAAAAACGTCGGAGAAAATATTGTAAAAATTATCATTGATGAACGAAGGCGCGGCGGCCCGTTCAAGACAATCGGAGATTTCGTTGATCGGATCACGCACAAAGACTTGAATAAGAAATCAATGGAGGCGCTCATCAAGTGCGGAGCGATGGACGCCTTTGAAAATCGGAATACTCTTATCAGCAATTTGGAGCATATTCTCGAGTACGCGCGGGAGCATCAGAAGCAGAAGTCGCAGGGACAGGTAAGCCTCTTCTCCGGAGCGTCAGAGCTGCCGAGCGCATCCATTACGCTTGTTCCCTATCCGCCTCGAGACCTGAAAGAAATACTGGCGTGGGAAAAGGAGCTTTTGGGGCTTTATATCTCCGCGCACCCGCTGGACGCCTATCGCGGAAAGTTTCCACACGCGATGATGAGTCTCTCAAAGATCTCCCAAAATTCAAACGGAAAATTCGTCACGATTGGAGGACTCGTCGGAACGGCGAAGAAAACATTCACGAAGAAGGGCGACGCGATGCTCTTCGTGCAGATGGAAGATGCTACGGGACGCGCCGAAGTGCTCGTCTTCCCGAAAATCCTCGCCTCAACCGAAATCGTGTGGCGGGAGGGAACCGTCGCAATCGTAAAGGGAACAGTGAGCGACAGGGACGGGACTGTCAAAATCCTTTGCGAAGACGCAACACGTTTAGTCTAAATATCATTGAACATTCAAAGGGTTTATACCTCGCGGCTCTGCCGTGAAACATGAGCGCAGGGCTTGCCCTGCAGTTTAATACCCTTTATAGTCAAGAAATGCCGAAGAACGATTCAATAGAAAAAGCGAGGCATTCGTTTGCTCATGTTATGGCCTCCG
>JBBUDR010000035.1:0-1140 GCA_038057195.1 Patescibacteria group bacterium | reverse complement strand
ACAAAAAAGATTAACTATACAAGCCATGACCGATATCGCGCCAGCTTCCCTCTCGCAACATCTGTATAGGAATCTCTGATGCGTTTCGTCATGGAACTTATAGCAAAGCGCTTTGTTCCGATGCGCGCAATGGGAGTCACCTCATATGCGGTGCCCGTAAAAAATACTTCATCCGCAGTAAGCAGCTCTGAAAGCAAAATATCTTTCTCAATTACGCGTTTTTTGAACTCCCGCCGAACCAACTCAATAATCGTACGCCGCGTAATCCCAGGAAGAATGGAGCGGACTTTCGGAGTGCGTATGGTCCCGTTTTTTACCATAAAGACGTTTGCGACGGCACCTTCCGCGACATATCCCCTGTCATCAAGAAAGATTACTTCGTCAAACCCGCGTTTTCGCGCGTCCATGAGCGCGACAATCGAGTTCACATAGTGCCCGCCGATTTTTGCGTGTACATCGGTCGATTGCGGATGTATGCGGATATACGGCGACAGGCATATGTTTAGTACATTTTTTTTTGCCGGCCAGAGAGACGGAATGAGCGCTACGCGGATAGGAAAACCAATCGGAAGAATAGAGAGGTTTTTAACTCCGTAAAACGCAAGAGGCCGAAGATACCCGTCTTTCATTCCGCTTTTCGTGACAAGTTTTTTGCACGCGGCGGTAAGTGTCTTTTGAGTATATGGAATCTTCAATCCAAGCGATCGTGCAGAATAGAAAAAACGCTTCAGATGCTCATTGAGGCGAAATATCTTCGGACCATTCGATGTTTTATAGAATCGTATGCCTTCAAAAACGGAACTTCCATAATGAAGGCCGTGCGTCAGTATGTGAGTTGTCGCTTGATTCCAGGGAACAAACTTCCCGTCGAGCCATATATTTTTTAAGCGTTCCATGTGGTGCGTATCCGTTTGACTGTGTGTTTTTTACGATACAAAGCATTATACTGTAAAAAATGAAGAAATTCCAGCGGAAAATAGAGGATTTTATCTGTAAGCACTGCGGTCTTCGGGTGAAAGGAAATGGATATACAAATCACTGCCCGAAGTGCTTATGGAGCAGGCATATCGACGTAAACCCAGGAGACCGCGTGGAGCGATGCCACGGCATGATGGAACCAATTCGTCTTGAAAAGAAAGG
>JBBUDR010000034.1:0-1217 GCA_038057195.1 Patescibacteria group bacterium | reverse complement strand
GGAAACGAGAAATTGTTTTTGCTTTTGTCGGACTTTCTACAATAACAAGTTTCATTTTTATTACGCCTAGCGAGGAGCAACGTGTGAGCCTTTCTCACATGTTGTCCGAGCGACGGCGGAACAAAGGGCTTCATACCCTTTATTTTATGTTGTTTTTTTGGTTGGAAATTCTACTACGACTCATTTCATGATTACTTTTTTCTGTATGTCTTATTTCCAATGTCAGCAATCGCCTCATTCAGTTCAAGAAGGGAAAGCGCCGCGTTTAATGCCGGAGTTTCAATGTGTAGTTTCTGCTTCAGAATTTCAAATGGAAGCGGGGTTTCAAGCAGTGAAAGGATCTGTTGCGGAATTCCCGAAAAATGTCCTGTATCGCGGGTGCCGGTTTTCTCAATATTCAGTGCGTTCATAATATCATCTCCATGCCGGACGGGGGTAGCCCCTTCGCGGAGAAGCTCATGTGTCCCAAAGGATGCCGAGGAAAAGATAGATCCCGGTACGGTGAATACTTCGCGTCCCGAATCAAGCGCGTAGCGCGCGGTGATCAGGGATCCACTTTTTTCACGCGCCTCGATAACAAGCGTCCCCGTTGTCATTCCGGCGATAATTCTATTTCGCTGGGGAAAGTGATGCTTGAGGCCTGGCGTTTCAGGGGGAAACTCGGAAATGAGCGCTCCGCCGTTTTTCAATATGTCCCGTGAAAGTTCCTTATGGAAATCCGGGTAGACGGAACGCTCATCGATGCCGGACCCCAACACGGCGATTGTAGTGAGGCCGCTCTTGATGGCGGATTTGTGCGCGATGCCGTCAATACCGAGAGCAAGCCCGCTAATAATAGAAATATCCGTTCCGGAAAGATCGCTAATGATTTTTTCAGTCGCCTCTTTCCCATAAGGAGTTGGTTTTCGCGTTCCGACGACCGCAAGCCCAATTCCGCTTTTGAGAGCGTCTCCTCTTCTATATAGTATGAACGGTGGGAATGGGGTTTCCTTCAGGAGCTCCGGGTATTCCGCGTCTTTTTTGGTTATTCCGAAGATTCCGCATTTTTCCAGTTTCATCCATTCTTTTTCGGGATCAATTGTTTTTCGGCAAGTTCGAATGTCTTCAATCGCCGGGGCGGGTACTCCGGCTTCCGCGAATTCTCGTTCATTCGCGTTCCATGCTTTCGCAAAATCATTTTTAAAATATAACGAAATGCTTTGAAAGCGTTTCGGGCC